>VGWJ01000017.1 GCA_016873635.1 Lentisphaerota bacterium
TAATGACTGCAACAAGAACAGTTCGGCCGCGAAGCGGCTGAACTGCTCTCTATAGGATGATATGCCCAAGCGGTCCGGGCGCGTGCCGTGGATCGAGAACGAGCGGGGGGAGTGGAGAAACCTATGAAACGTAAGATGACATGGGCAATCGGCCTGGTTTCCATGCTGGCTGTTCGCCGATGCCGCCCTCAAACGCGAGTCTCAACGGGGATTTCGGAGGCTTCCGGGTTGGTAGAGGCGGAGGGATTTGAACCCACGACCCGCGGATTAAGAGTCCGCTGCTCTGCCAGCTGAGCTACGCCTCCCCTGGCGCCCCGTTTCCGGGGCAAAGGCTGGAGCGGGCGAAGGGACTTGAACCCTCGACAGCCACCTTGGCAAGGTGGAGCTCTACCACTGAGCTACGCCCGCGTCTGTTTCACTGAACCGGACATGTAGCCTGCCCGAAGCCGGGACGAAATGCAAATCGTTTTTCCCCGACCGTCTCCCGCAAGCTACAGCCGCTCCGCCACGGCGGCGATGAAATCCGCCGTGCTCACCCGCCGGTTCGCCGGGCCGGGATCGGCCACGGCCAGCAGATCGCCGGTCATGATTCCGCTCTCCACGGTCTCGCGCGCCGCGGCTTCCAGGCGGTCCGCAAAGGCAATCACTTCCGGCGTGCCGTCCATCTCGCCCCGCTTGCGCAGGCCGCCGGTCCAGGCGAAGATCAGCGCCATGGAGTTGGTCGAGGTCGCCTCGCCGGCAAGGTGCTTGTAGTAGTGCTTCTGCACGGTGCCGTGCGCGGCCTCGTACTCGAACGGACCGTCGGGCGACACCAGCACCGAGGTCATCATCGCCAGGCTGCCGCAGGCCGAGGCCAGCATGTCCGACATCACGTCGCCGTCGTAGTTCTTGCAGGCCCACAGCATCCCGCCCTCGGATTTCACGATCCGCGCCACGGCGTCGTCGATCAGCGTAAAGAAATACTCGAGGCCCCGCGCCTCGAAGCGGTCTTTCCACGCGTGCGCGTACTCTTCCTCGAAGATGTCGCGGAAGCGCGCGTCGTAGGTCTTGGAAATCGTGTCCTTGGCGCTGAACCAGACGCTGATCCGGTTCTCCAGGGCGTAGGTGAAGCAGGCCCGCGCGAAGCTGCGTATCGACGCGTCGGTGTTGTGGATGCCCTGCAGGATCCCCGGCCCGTCGAACTCCCGGATCGTCTCGCGGATCGGCGGGCCGCCGTCGGCCGGCGTGAAGACCAGCTCGCCGCGGCCCGGACCGGGCACGGCAATCTCGCGGTTGGCGTAGACGTCGCCGTAGGCGTGGCGCGCCAGGTGAATGGGCCGCTTCCAGTTGCGCACGGCGGGACGCACGTTGCGCACCAGGATCGGCACGCGGAACACCGTGCCGTCCAGCCGGCCGCGCAGGGTCGCGTTGGGGCTGGGCCAGGCCTTCTTCAGGCCGTACTCCCTGACGCGGTCGGCGTTGGGCGTGATCGTGGCGCACTTCACCCCCACGCCGTGCCGGCGTATCGCTTCGGCCGCTTCGACGGTCACGCGGTCGTCGGTGGCGTCGCGGTGCGGCAGGCCGAGATCGTAGTAGTCGGTCCGCATCTCCAAGTGCGGAAACAGCAGCAGCTCCTTGACCATGGCCCACATCACGCGGGTCATCTCGTCGCCGTCGATTTCCACGACGATTCCTTCAACCCTCACCTTGTTTTTCATGGGGGCTACCTTGTCGCGCATGCGCCGCGCCAAGTCCAGCGCAATTTCCGTTGACTTGGCGGACGCGCCGGATACCTTCGCGTCATGCGCAGTCTTACCGCAGAACTGGCGCGGGGACGGGTGCTGGTCTCCGACGGCGCCTGGGGCACGCTGCTGCAGCAGCAGGGCCTCCAGCCGGGCGATTGCCCCGAGCTGTGGAACGTCGACCGGCCCGACGCCGTGCGCGGCATCGCCGCCGCCTACCTCGCCGCCGGCGCGGACATGGTGCTGACCAACAGCTTCGGCGGCAACCGCATCAAGCTGGCGCACTTCGGCCTGGCCGGCCGCGCGGCCGCCCTGAACAGGGCCGCGGCGGCGCTGTCGCGCGAAGCCGCCGGCGACCGCGCTTTCGTGGCCGGCTCCATGGGGCCTACCGGCAAGCTGCTGCTGATGGGCGACGTCACCGCGGACGAGCTGCGCGACGCCTTCGGGGAGCAGGCCGCGGCCCTGGCCGCGGGCGGCGCCGACGCCTGCTGCATCGAGACTTTCGCGGCCCTCGACGAGGCCTGCCTGGCCGTGCGCGCCGCCCGCGAACGCACGGAGCTGGAAGTCATCGCCACGTTCACCTTCGCGCGCACGGCCCGGGGCGAATACCGCACCATGATGGGCACGGCGCCGGCCGAGATCGTCGCGCCGCTGCTGGAGGCCGGCGCGCACGTGGTGGGCGCGAACTGCGGGAACGGCATGGCGCAAATGGTCGAGATCGTGCGCGAAATGCGCGCCGTCAGCGCGACGGTCCCGATTCTCGTCCACGCCAACGCCGGCATGCCACGCCACGTCGGCGGCGCGGACGTCTTTCCCGAGACGCCGGCGGAAACCGCGTCTTACATCCCGGCGGTGATCGCCGCCGGAGCGAACATCGTCGGCGGCTGCTGCGGCACGACGCCCGCGCATATCCGGGCGATCGCCCAGGCGGTCGCCGGTCTCCGACAACCGACAACCGACAACCGACAACCATGAACATCCCTCCCTTCATCGCCGTCGGCGAGAACATCCACTGCACGCGTATCCTCAAAGTAGGCGGCAAGTTCGTGAAGGCCGCCGGCGGCGGTCACGTCATCGCCTACACCGCCGACGGCGGGGCCCGCGAACTGCCGGTCAGTCCGGCCTTTGTCGGCAACGCCGACTGGGAAGCCGGCAAGCTGAAGCACTGCGCCGTGGCCATCTGGCAGGGCAACTACGGCAGCGCGGACGGCAAACGGGCGGGCGCGCACTACGTCCAGGCCATGGCGCGGGAGCAGGCGGGCGCGGGGGCGACGTACCTGGACGTCAACGTGGACGAATTCAGCACCGACGCCGACGAGCGCGCCCGCGCGATGAAGTGGACCGTGGAAACGGTGCAGGCGGCCGTCGCCGTCCCGATCAGCGTGGATTCCTCCAACGTCGCCATCCTGCGGGCCGGGCTGCAGGCCTGCGACAAGGCGCGCGGCCGCCCCATGGTCAACTCCGTGTCGCTGGAGCGCCCCGCGGCCGTGGACGCGGCGCGCGAGTTCAACGCCGTGGTGATCGCGTCGGCCGCGGGCGAAGCGGGCCTGCCTTCGAACACCGCCGAACGCCTGGCCAACCTCGACCGCATCGTGTCGCGGCTGCGGGACGGCGGCATGGAGCCGGAGGCGATTCACGCCGACCCGCTGGTGTTCCCGATCTCGACCGACAGCGGCAACGGCAAGGCCTTCCTCGAGGCGGTCGCGGCCGTGCGTCAGCGCTACGGCAAAGCCATGCACATCGTGGCCGGCCTCAGCAACGTTTCCTTCGGCATGCCCGGCCGCAAGCTGATCAACCAGGTCTTCGCGCGGCTGGCCGTGGAGGCCGGCGCCGACGGCGGCATCGTGGACCCGCTGCAGATCAATGCGCGGACAATCGCGGAGCTGGACACGGCCGGCGAGCCGTTCCGCCTGGCCCGCGCGCTGCTGCTGGGCGAAGACGAGTTCGGCATGGAATTCATCACGGCCGCCCGCGAAGGCCGGATCTGAGGGAGAGGGCGCGGGCAGGCCGGGGTGAAAGCATCAAGCCGGCCGTTCCCGGCCGGTCCGGAACGGCGAAAGCATGGCCAGCCTTACCGTACACTTCGGAGACAACCTGCCCATCCTGGAGACCCTGCCGGACGGGCTGGCCGACCTGATCTACATCGATCCGCCCTTCAACACCGGCAAAATCCAGCGGCGCGCGCGCATCGCCGCCGTGCGGGACGAAGCCGGCGACCGCACCGGCTTCCAGGGCCGCCGCTACCGCACCGTGAAGCTCGACGCCAGCGAGTTCAACGACGTCTTTGACGACTACCTGCTCTTCCTTGAGCCGCGCCTCGCCCAGGCGCGCCGCCTCCTGAAGAACGGCGGCAGCCTCTTCCTGCACATCGACTGCCGCGAAGCGCACTACTGCAAGGTTCTGCTCGACCGCATGTTCGGGCGGGGCTCGTTCATGAACGAGATCGTCTGGGCCTACGACTACGGCGGCCGGCCCAGGCGCCGCTGGCCGGCGAAGCACGATACCATCTTCTGGTACGCGCGCGACCCCCGCCAATACCAGTTCCACCTCGCGGAGTGCGACCGCATTCCCTACATGGCGCCGGCCCTCGCCGGCCCGGCCAAGGCCGCCCGCGGCAAGACGCCCACCGACGTGTGGTGGCACACCATCGTCAGCCCCACCGGCCGCGAAAAGACCGGCTATCCCACCCAGAAACCGCGCGGAATCGTCGACCGCATCGTCAAAGTCCACTCGCGGCCGGGCGACATGCTCCTCGACTTCTTCGCCGGCAGCGGAACCCTCGGCGAGGCGGCCCTGGCGCACGGCCGCAACTGCGTGCTGATCGACAACAACCCCGAGGCCATCCGCGTCATGCGCCGCCGCTTCGCCGGCCGCGACGTGAAATGGATCGGCTGGACGTCCTGAGCGTTTTGAAGGACAATGCGCCCGTGAAGAAGACCGCCGCCTACCTGCGCGCGAAGAAAGCGCGGGGCGAGCCCATCGCGGCCCTGACCTGCTACGACTACCCCACGGCCGTGCTGGAGGAAGAAGCCGGCGTGGATATTGTTCTGGTGGGCGACAGCGTGGGCACGAACGTCCTCGGCTACGCCAGCGAGCGCGAGGTCACGATGGACGACATGGCGCATCACGTCAGGGCCGTGCGCCGCGGCGTGCGTTCGGCGTACGTGCTCGCGGACATGCCTTACGGGTCCTGCGACACCCCGGCTCTCGCCGTGGAGAACGCCCGCCGCCTGCTGTCGGACGGGGCGGACGGCGTCAAGGTCGAGGCCGCCCGGCCGGACGTGGTGCGCGCGCTGTCCGGCGCGGGCGTCGAAGTCTGTTCGCACCTCGGTCTCACCCCGCAGTTCGACGACAGGCCGCGCTACCGCGCCAGGACCGCGTCGGAGGCGGCGCGGTTCGCCGCCGATGCCTTCGGCATGCAGGCAGCCGGCGCCGCGCTCATCCTGTTCGAGACCATTCCCGAAGAACTCGCGCGCTATCTGACCGAGCGACTGGTTCCGCCCACGATCGGCATCGGCGCGGGGCGGTACACGGACGGCCAGGTTCTGGTGGTCCTCGACGTGCTCGGCATCACGCCGCGGGCTTTCCGCCACAACCGGCGCTACGAAGACCTGCGGAGCCGCGTCCTGCGGGCGGTGGGCGCCTACCGGAACGAGGTGGCCGCGCGGCGCTTTCCGGGCGAGGAGAACCTGCGCCACATGGAACCCGGGGAGTGGGAGCGGTTCCTGGAGGCCGCGGAGGCCGGCCGGAAGACGTGAGCGTCCCCGGCGAGCGGCGCGGAGCGGCGTCAGTCCACCGGCGAGAACTGATCCTTGCCGACGCCGCAGTCGGGGCAGACCCAGTCGTCGGGAACGTCCTCGAAGGCCGTGCCGGCGGCCACCCCGCCGTCGGGATCGCCGATTTGCGGATCGTACACGTAGCCGCACGCGTCACAGACGTATTTCTTCATTCTTATTCTCCGCTTCCTCCGCCCGGTCCCGAGGCAAGTGTTCCGACTATACCTACCGCTCCGAAGCGGCTCAACCGCTTTCTTGGATTGCATTTTCGATTTCCCATTTCCAATCGGCCCCGCTAGGCTTTCCGGAAGCGCGCGTGGCGCGCCCGCGGGGATGGGTCGTGGCCGAAAAGACGCAACTGATACGCTGGCAGAAGCCCATGCGGCGCGTGCTGTGGGCCTCGGCGCCGATCGCGGTTGCGGGCGTGTACTTCTTCGGCTGGCGCGTGGCGGCGCTGCTGGCGCTGGCCAACGCGGCGGGATTTCTTGCCGAATGGGCCTTCGCGCGCCCGCGTCGCGAGCCGGTAACATCGGCGGTCTTCGTGTCGGCCACGCTGTTCACGCTCTCCCTGCCCCCCACCCTCCCCGCCTGGATGGCCGTGCTGGGAATCGTGTTCGCGGTCGTTTTCGGCAAGATGGTTTTCGGCGGCTTCGGGCGGAACGTCTTCAACCCGGCCCTGACCGGGCGCGCGTTCATCTACGTCAGCTTCGGCGCGCAGATGACGGGGGTCTGGTCCGAACCCGTCTCCGGCGCGGCGGGCGGCTTCGCGCGCTACGCGTCCGACGCCGTTACCTCCGCTACGCCCGGCATGCTGCTCAAGACCGGCGCGGACTTCAGCGTGGCCGGGCTCTTCCTCGGCCGCACCGCCGGCGTCATCGGCGGCACCAGCGTGCTACTGACGGTCCTGTGCGGCCTGTACATCCTCTGGAACGGAACCGCCGACTACCGGATCGTGGTTTCCGGCGTCGCGGGTTTTCTGGCCATGCAGACGGCCCTGTGGCTGGCGGGCGCGGACAAGGCCGCCGATCCCCTGCGGGCCACGCTGGCCGGCAGTTTCGTGATCGGGATCTTCTTCTATGCCACGGACCCGGTGTCCGCGGCGCAGACGAGCCCGGGACGGTGGCTGTACGGCGCCTTCATTGGAATGGTTTCGTCGCTGATCGGCGTATTCTCGGCGTGGCCCGCGGGCACGATGTTCGCGATCCTGCTGGCCAACGTGTTCGCGCCGATCACCGACCATGCCATCCGGGCGATGAAGACGGGGGCCAGGCGCTAGGGGGTGCGGGAGGGTGAGATGGAGAAAGGCGTGAGAGGGAAGATGCGGGAGCGCGCGTTCACCGTGTTCTTCATGTTCGCGCTGACGCTGGTCTTCGTCTCGGCCGTCTCCGCGCTGCACCTGGCCACACGCGACACGGTGGCCAGGAAGGCGGGAATGTACCTGAAACGCGCCGTCCTGGCGGCGGCCGGCCTGGACGGCGGTCTCGACGACGCCGGCGTCGCCGCGCTCTATGACGCCGCCGTGACGCCGGAGCCGGACGCCGCGCGGCCCGCACGCTACGCCGTCCGCGACCCCGACACGGGCGCCCCGCGCGCCACGGTTTTTCCGCGCGCCTTCCCCGGGCTGTGGGGCACGATCCGGGCAACGGTCGGTCTCGGGCCCGACGGCGCCACCCTCACGGGCGTGGCGTTCCTGGAACACAACGAGACCCCCGGACTGGGCGCCCGCGTCACGGAGTCGTGGTTCGAAGGCCAGTTCGCGGGCAAGCGCGGACCGTTCAGGCTGGTTCCGGAAGGCACGCGGTCCGCCGCCGTGGACGAGATCGACGCGGTCACCGGCGCCAGCATCACGTCCCGGGCGGTGCGCGACATGCTCAACGCGCTGGCCAGGGAGCAGACGCAATGACATCCGGCCGGATCAAGCGCATCATGCTGGGCGGCATCGGCCGCGATAACCCCGTCTTCGCGCAGGTCCTGGGCATCTGCTCCACGCTGGCGGTGACGAACGTGCTGCGCAACACCGTGGTCATGTGCCTGGGTCTGGTTTTCACGCTGGCGCTCTCCAACCTGACGGTGTCCGCGCTCAGGCGCCTGATGCCCGCGCGCGTCCGCATGATGGCGGAAGTGCTCGTCATCGCCTGCTACGTGATCATCGTGGACATCGCGCTGAAGGCCCTTGCGCCGGATATCTCGCGCCAGCTCGGGCCGTACGTGGGCCTGATCATCACCAACTGCATCGTCATGGGCCGCGCCGAAGCGTTTGCCCTGAGCAACCCGCCGCTGCCGTCCCTGGCGGACGGCGTGGCGGCGGGCATCGGCTACTCCTGCGTGCTGCTGGTCATCGCCTTCTTCCGCGAGCTGCTGGGATCCGGAACCGTGTGGGGCGCGCGGGTCCTGGGCGAGTGGTGGACCAACTGGGCCATCATGGTCATGGCGCCCGGCGCGTTTTTCATGCTGGCAGTCTTCATCTGGATCGTCAAGGGCGCCATCCCGCGCGCCGGGAATGCCGCGGGAAAGGAGTCCGGCAAACAATGATCCGCCGCTCGCCGGGGAGACGTCATGCCTGAATCAATGAACCTGTTCGCGGTCTTTTTCTCGGCCGTGTTCACGGGCAACATCCTGCTGACCAACTACCTGGGCATGTGCTCGTTCCTGGGAGCCTCGCGCGAAGTGAAGACGGCGCTGGGCCTGGGCACGGCGGTGGTGTTCGTCATGGCCGCGACCGGCGCGCTGAACTGGCTCATCTATTGCCTGGTGCTCGTGCCCCTTGACCTTGTCTACCTGCGTTTCATCGTCTTCATCGTGGTCATCGCCGCCTTCGTGCAGGTCGTGGAGATGATCATCGAGCGCACCAGCGAGCGCCTCCATGCCGCGCTGGGGATCTTTCTACCCCTGATCACGGTCAACTGCGCGATCATGGGCGCCAGCCTCTTCATGGTGATACGCAACTACGGCCTGGGCGAGGCCTTCGCCTACGGAACCGGCAGCGGGCTGGGCTGGGCGCTGGCCATCCTGGCCATGGCGGGCATCCGCCAGAAGATGGCCAAGGCCCGCGTTCCCAGGGGGCTGGAAGGCGCGGGCATCACGCTGATTATCGCCGGCATAATGGCGCTGGCCTTCGTCGGGTTCAACGGGATGCTGAGCGCGGGCCCCTGAGTGCTGCAACCATGCTCATGGCTTTCCTCATCGCCGTCGGTGTCGTTTGCGCCATCAACACGGCGCTGGCCCTGCTCATGGTCGCCGCCGAGGCGTTCATCGCCGACTACGGCGCGTGCACGATCACGGTGAACGGCGAAAGGAAGCTCGCCGTGGAAGGCGGCCAGTCGCTGCTTTCCACGCTCAAGGCCGAGCGCATCTTCATACCTTCGGCATGCGGCGGCCGGGGTTCCTGCGGGCTGTGCAAGTGCCGCGTCACGGGCGGCGCCGGCAACCCATTGCCCACCGAAGAGCCCTGGCTGTCGGCGGAAGAGAAGGCGCAGGGCGTCCGGCTGTCGTGCCAGGTGCGCGTCAAGGGCGACCTGGCGATCGTCATTCCCGCGGAACTGTTCAACGTCGTTCAGTATACGACGCGCGTCACCGCCATCCGCGACCTCACGCACGACATCAGGGAGCTGCGCCTCAGACTCCTCGAGCCCGCGGCGATCCGGTTCGCGGCGGGCCAGTTCATTCAGTTCGAGGTTCCGCCCTACGATCTCACCGACGAACCCGTCTACCGGGCCTATTCGGTCGCGTCGCCGCCCTCGGTGCGCGGGGAGATCGAGCTGGAGATCCGCTACGTGCCCGAAGGCATATGCACGACCTACGTGCATCGCCACCTGAAGGTTGGCGACGCCGTCACGATCAACGGCCCCTACGGCGATTTCCGCCTGCGGGACGGCGAAAGGGAAATCATCTTCATCGCCGGCGGCTCGGGCATGGCGCCGATCAAGTCCATCCTGTACGACATGCGCGAGAAGGGCATCCGCCGCAAGGCCACGTACTTCTTCGGCGCCAAGGCGCTTCGGGACCTCTTTCTCCTGGACGAGATGCGCGCCATGGAAAAAGCGCTTCCGGCCTTCCGTTTCGTGCCGGCCCTGTCGGCCCCGGAGGCGGCCGACGACTGGTCCGGGGAGCGCGGCCTGATCACGGAAGTGGTCGGCCGGCGCGTGCCGGACGCCTCCGCGATGGAGGCCTATCTCTGCGGCAGCCCGCTCATGATCGACGCCTGCATCGAAGTGCTGAAAAGGAAAGGCCTTGCCGAAGACCGGATTTTCTACGACAAGTTCGCATGAGCATGAAGCAAACGCCCGCTCTTGACGCGGCCCGGCGGCAGATGCGCCCCGGCGCGATCGTGCGCGACGGTTTCCTGGGCGCGGACAGGCGGCCGCTGGTCGACATTCTGGACGCTGACGACGCGGCGGTTAAGCGGCTGGGATACACCCATGCGGCCCTGGCCGGCCGCATGCGCGAGTTGCGGGCGGCCGGCGCGCGCGGGTTGGGCGAAGCCGTGTGCGTGCCCCCGCATTTCGAGGTGCGCGTGGACAGCGTCCGCGGCAAGCTCCCCTGCCCTTTCGGTCACCCCGGCCTCTATCCCAAGACCAACATCACGGTAAAGAACCTCGCCCAGGGCGGGCGCGCGATCACCTACACGGACCTGGGCATCCACATGATCGAGGAGCACGGGTTCTACGAAGGGCGGGGCGCCCGCTTTCGCGCGGACCCCGCCGAACTCGCCCGGATTCTCGAGCCGCCGCGCGCTTGAGGCCGCGGGCCTGACAGCCGGTCGCCGGCGGGACGCGGCGGCCCGAGGTTGCCGACGTCGTTGACCCGATCGTGCCTTCGCCGGCGTCCCGACCGCGGCAGGGAGCGCAGCACGGGATAGACCGTCCCTTGCGTGGGCACGCAGAGGTTCCGGGAGCGTCACTTGCCGCTTGCCACTTGCCGCCCGACACGCCACACTCCCCGCCCTGCACGCTGAGCTAACGGAAAGGACTGCGTCGAAATGGATATCCAGGCTCTCTTTGCCGCGCGCATAGGCGGGCGCGCGTTCGGCACTTCGGCCGACATCTACAAGTTCGAGAAGATCAAGCGCGCCAAGGCCGCGGCCCGCGCGGCGCGGCCGGACGTCGATCTGCTGGACTTCGGCGTCGGCGAGCCCGACCGGCCCGCCCCTCCGGCCGTGCGTGAGGCGCTGAAGAAGGCCGTGGACGATCCCGCCAACCGCGGCTACGCCGACAACGGCATCCCCGCTTTCAAGGAAGCGGCGGCCCGCTACATGGAAACCTTCCTCGGCGTGGGCGGGCTGGACCCGGCCACCGAGATCACGCACAGCATCGGTTCGAAGTCGGCCCTGGCCATGCTGCCGCTGTGCTTCATAGACCCGGGCGACGTGTCCATCGTGACTTCCCCCGGCTACCCCGTGCTGGCCACGCACACCGCCTACCTGGGCGGCACGGTCCACAAGGCGCCGCTCACCCCCGAAAACGGCTTCCGCCCGGACCTGGCGTCCATCCCTCCGGCCGTGGCGCGGCGGGCCAAGCTCTTCTACGTGAACTACCCCAACAACCCCACCGGCGCCGCGCCCGACGAGGAGTTCTTCGACCGCCTGATCGCTTTCGCCGGTGAACACAGCATTCTCATCGTGCAGGACGCGGCCTACGCCACGCTGGTCTACGGCCGCGCGCCGCTCTCGATTCTGAGCCGCCCCGGCGGCAAGGAAACCGCGATCGAACTGCATTCCATGAGCAAGAGCTACAACATGACCGGCTGGCGCCTGGGGTTCGTCGCCGGCGCGGCCCGGCTCGTGCAGGCCTTCGCGGAAGTGAAGGACAACTGCGACTCCGGGCAGTTCAAGGCCATCCAGCTCGCGGCCTGCGCGGGCATCGCCGACCGCGCCGTTTCCGACGCGATCCGCGACCGCTACGAAGCGCGCCTGCGCAAACTGGTGGCGGCGCTGCGGACGGCGGGGTTCGACGCGCGCATGCCCGGCGGCACGTTCTACCTGTATGTGCCGGCTCCCACCGCCGCGCGGGACGCTGCCTTCCGCAACGCCGAGGACGCGTCGCAGCACCTGATCCGCGAACACTCGATATCCACCGTGCCCTGGGACGACGCCGGGGCGTATCTGCGCTTCTCGGCCACCTTCGAGTCGCGCGGCGACGACGACGACCGCGTGATCGCGGAGTTGGGCGAACGCCTCGCCGCGGCGGAACTGAGGTGGTGAACGGTGGTCGGTGGTCGGTGGCAGGTCCGGCAGTGGCGGCATGCCATCCGGCCGACGGCCGGGAACCCTACTGCCTGAACCGCTCCAGCGCCTTTGACATACGCGCCAGCGGCGGCTCGTCGCCGACCGTGAAGTCGCGGCCGGTGATCAGCTCGTAGGCGCTGATGTAGCGCCGCGCCGCCTCGATCCGCACCTCGTCGGTCAGCCGGGGCGGCGGACCGTCGCCGAGGAACCCCCGGTCGGCGAGCCATTCGCGCACGTATTCCTTGTCCAGCTTGCGCTGTTCCTCGCCCGCCGCGAAACGTTCGAGGTAGGTGTCGGTGAACCAATAGCGCGACGAATCCGGCGTGTTGATCTCGTCGGTCACCACCAGGCGCCCGCCGAGGCGTCCGAGCTCGTACTTCGTGTCGACGAATATGAGTCCGCGCGCGGCGGCGTGCTTGACGCCGAAGTCGTAGAGCTTGAGGCAGACCGCCGCCGCTTCGTCGAACGTGTCCCCGTCGATGAGCCCTTCGGCGACGGCCTCGTCCCGCGACACGTTGCGGTCGTGCTTCTCGAGCTTGGTGGTGGGCGTGACGATCGGCTTGTCCAGCTTCTGGTTCTTGCGCAGCCCTTCCGGCAGCCTGTTCCCGCAGAAATCGCGCACGCCGCGTTCGTAGTTGTACCAGGCCGATGTCTTCGTGACGCCCGTGATGTATCCGCGCACCACGAACTCGATGGGCAGTTGCTCGCACTCCGCGACGAGCATCACGGCCGGATCGGGGGTTTCGAGCATGTGGTTGGCCGCCACGCCGCGCGTCCGCTCAAACCAGAACGCCGCGAGCTGGGTCAGCACCTGGCCCTTGAACGGCACCGTCCCGAGCACGCAGTCAAAGGCCGAGATGCGATCGGTGGCCACGATCAGGCGTTGCCCGTCGCGCTTGTACGAATCGCGCACCTTGCCGCGCTCGAAGGCGCCGAGTCCGCTGAAGTCCGTCGCCGCGACCGTCCGCGAAAGCTCCGCCCTGATTCGTGATTCGGAAATCATGTTCTGAGCTCGACGACGTGTTCGTACAGATTGCGTCCGGGGCAGGCGGTCGCATTGAGATCGCGGTGCCCGTAGACCCGGTACCGCTTGATCATGAAGATCTCGCGCAGTCGCGCGGTCAGCGCGTCGAGGACCTTGATCTGGGCCGGCACGGGGCGCTGCTCATCGAAATTACCCATCAGCATGACGCCAAGGTTGCCCTCGTTCGCGCCGGACACGTGCGCGCCTTCGTACGCCAGCGAGCGTCCTTCCCACACGCGGCCCGCGTGGTCGATGACAAAATGATAGCCGATGTCCCCGTAGCCGCGCGCCCGGTGGCCGGCGCAGACGTTGCGGACCGCGCATTCGACGGCGTTGCGGTCCGTCTCCACCCTCGCCCACTGGCCGAGGTGGTGCACGGTCAGCCGGTTGTATCCGCCGGCTTCGCGCAACAGCCACGTCTTCGCCGGCTGGTCGTCCCACTCCGCGCGCCGGACCAGGTCCGCGCAGCCGTCCAGGGCCCCCAGGTCCACGCAGCCCAGCGGACGTTTGACGACCGCGGCGCCCGCGCGGCGTGCGCCGACCGCGGCCACGGCCAGCGCGCCGAGGCCCTGCAACATGAACTGGCGCCGCGTGCGCATGTCGGGTTTCCCTATCACAAATCCAGGTTCATGACAAGCGGCGTGTCTTTCCATCCGCGCGCCCGTCCGGCCCGCGCAAGCCTGGCGCGGCACAGTCCGATGGTCTCATCCGCCAGCCGCGCCACGGCGGCGTCGCCGCGGGCGCGCCCCAGCAGGCGCGTCGCGGCGCCGCACACGTGCCGCAGTCCCAGCGCGCCGCGGCCGCCGGCCCGGTCCCAGCATTCGGCCAGGGAGTCGACGACCGCGCCCAGGGCCGTGAAGAAGAAGAGCTCCAGCGCGGCGTCCTCGCGCAGAAGGATGCGGCGCAGGTCCAGGATCCACATCGCGCCGCCGCCGGTCACATCCCACTCGGCGGGACGCGCCATGCCCGTCCCCATGAGGAGCACGCGGCGCGCGGCCTGACGTTCGCCCAGTCCGGCCAGCGCGCGCGAGGTCAGCGCGGCCAGGTTGCCGGCGCCCGCCTCCCTGACGACGTAATGCGCCACGGCGCGGGCCAGGTCCTCCACGGCCGCCCCGTCGACCGTGTCCTGCGCCCGGCAAAGCGCCCGTATTTCGGCGCTGACGCGCTCGTCGCGCTCGTCGCCTCCCCATTGCTGAGCGTTCCAGATCATTTCTTGATCAGGCCTTCGATGGCGCTCAGGAACTGGTTGAGATCCTGAAAACGGCGGTATACCGACGCGAACCTGACGTAGGCCACGTCGTCCGTCGCTTCGAGGCGGTCCATCACCGCCTTGCCGATGCGCTCGCTGGGAACCTCGCTTTCGAACTCGCTCTCCATCTGGTCGATGATGGCGTCCACCATGCTCTCGATGTCCGAAGCGGCGACCGGACGCTTCTCGCAGGCCCGCAGGATGCCGGCCACGAGTTTGCGGCGGTCGAACTCCTCGCGCCGCCCGTCGCGTTTGACCACCTGCATGCGCGGCTTAACGACCTCCTCGTAGGTCGTAAAGCGCTTGCCGCAGCCCAGGCACATCCGCCGGCGCCGGATCACGGCTTCGTTCCGCGCCGCGCGGCTGTCTATGACTTTGTCCTCGGCGTGTCCGCATCTCGGGCAGCGCATGGACGTCAGGTCTCCAGGGCCTGGCCGACCGCCGCCACGACGGCGGGCGCGTTGCTGCTGCGCACGAACCTGCTGATGCGCAGGCTGGACTTCGTGAACCGCGCTTCGGGCACCTCCGCCTGGCTGTCGTCGTACAACACGATCGGCACCGTTTTGGTGGTGGGCATGGTGCGCAGCACCTTGGCCACGGCGTCGCCGTTCATGCCCGCCAGCACAAGCTTCACGGCGATCGCGTCGGGCCGCGAAACGATCGCCCGCTCGAGCACGTCGGGGCCGTGCGCCACCGGTTCGACGACGTATCCCGCGGCCGTGAGCGCCGCGACCAGGCTTTCGCGTACCGCGCCGTCGTCCTCGCCCAGCAGCACCTTTTTCTTCTGCGCCGCCTTGTGCGTTCCGCCCGGCTGTTCCTCGCCGCTGCGGAGGAACACGATCCGGCTGATTTCCAGGAGCAGGTCGCCGGGATCGCAGGGCTTGGCCACGAAGCCGTCCACGTCCACGTTGGCGAAGAATTCCGCCATGTTCGCGCGGGCCGTGAGAACCAGCACGGGGTACTTCGGCTTGCCGTCGGCCGACGAGATGGCCTTGAGAAACCCGACCCCGCCCATGCCGGGCATGCTCATGTCCAGCACGATCAGGTCCGGCCTGGTGTGCGCCAGCCGTTTCAGCCCCTCCTCGCCGCTGTCGGCCATCACGACGCGGTAACCTTCAAAAGTCAGGAAATCGCTGAGCGTGACGAGCAGGCTGGTGTCGTCGTCTATCAACAGGATCGTCTTCTTTGTCTCTTCCGACGGCATGGCCGTTCTCTCCTTCTGCGACCGGTTCCCGTCAGACACCCAGGCGGGCCGTTCCCATGAATGTCCCCTCGATATGATCCATCAGAACCTCCTCGCCCCAGGGCTTGCCCAGCGCCGGAATCGAGAAGCCGTCCAGCACCCTTGCCGTGCGCGCGTCAACGTCGGCTCCCGTGACGACGACCAGCGGAATCCGGGAAGTGCTCTTGTCGGCCTTCATCTTGAGAATCAGGTCTCTTCCCGCCATGTCCGGCAGCACGAGGTCCAGCACCACCGCCCCGGGGTGCTCCCTGTCCAGCGCCGCCAGCGCCGCCGCGGCGCTGCCGGCCTCGACCACGCGATAGCCGTGCCGCGCGATCTGCCCCGCCAGCACCCCGCTGACGTCCGGCCGGTCCTCCACCACGAGCACGCAGGGCGGCTCCGCGGCCGGCAGGCCGACCCTCACCTCCGTGCCCTTCTCGCGGCCGGGCGGAGGGCTCGCGATGTCGATCGTTCCGCCGTGAAGCTCCACTATCTGCCTGGAGATTGCAAGCCCAAGTCCCGACCCCGACGCCTGTTCGCCCACCGTGAAGTACATCTCCATCACGCGCCCCACGGCTTCCGGAGGAATGCCCACGCCGTTGTCGCGCACGACGAACCTGACGCGTCCGGCCGCTTGGGGGTCGTCCTCGACGGTCACGTCGATCATGCCGCCCTTGCCGGTGAACTTGACGGCATTGCCCACGATGTTGAGCACCACGCGCTCCATCTTGTGGGCGTCGCAGTCGACGAACCTCTGCGCGGCCTTCGCCGCGACCTCGAGGCCCACCCCCTTGCTTTCGGCCTGCACGCGCAGCACGTCGACGCCGCGCTGCACGAGCCGCGCCAGGGGCACGCGCGATTTCACCAGCTTGAGCGTCTTCATCTCGGCCTGGCGCAGGTCCAGGATGTCGTTCACGGTGCCCAGCAGACGCTTGCTGTCGCCCTCCAGCAGCTCGACGTAGCGGCGCACTTCGGGCGGCAGCGTCCCCCCCACGCCGCGCAGCAGGTTGGCTATGCCGTAAATCATGGAAGTCAACGGGGTCCGCAGCTCGTGGGACACGTGCGACACGAACTCCGACCGCGCCCGGTCGTGTTCCGCCAGGCGGCGCACCGCGTCTTCCAGCGCCTCCTGCGCCCGCTTGCGCACCGAGATGTCGCGCACCAGGAAACAGAGCTGGCTCTGCTCGTCCAGGTCCACCCTGTTCACGGCGATTTCCGCCGGGAACGTGGACGTGTCCACGCGCAGACAGTGGGCCTCGATCAGCGTGTAGCGGTGCTGTTCCAGGTTGCGGTGGATCGTCGCGAGCAGCGAGCCGTCGGCCCCGGAAATGAAGCCCAGCACGTTCATCCCGCCCAGCTGCGCGGGCGGACAGGCGAAGAACTCGCTGGCCCGGCTGTTGAAGTCCACGATGCGCCCCTTGGAATCGGCGACCAGGACCGCGTCGTAGATGCTCTCGAGCAGCTTGCGGAACTCGGAAGACCTGTGCCGGGCGGCGTCCTCCAGAACCAGATACGACGTGTCGCGCGGCGAGGCGCCCGCGGGCGCCTCCTGGCGCTTGCGGGCCAGCGACTGCCCGAGAAAGTCCGGGCGAATATCGATTCGCATGGTGCTGGTCGCGTCGTGCTCGCCCATGTCCCATCCTGTGCGGTCTGAAGCGACCGTTGCCACGGCATGCTGAAAAACGGCTCGCCAAAGCATACGCCACCCGCCTCCGGCCGTACAACGCAAAAAAAACACGCACGCAAAAAAACGCAAGAAAGACGATTGTTTTGGTGGACAGGCGGCGTTCCGGGCATTACCCTGACAGTGAAGCGGTTGAGCGGATTGACAAGAGGGGCGCCATGCTGGACGCCTGGAGAACGGAGACGGCAGGCCTGCTGCACGCGCTGACCGGCTCGCCCGCCACGACGCTGGAGTTGATTGTCCTCGTCGCCGCCGGCCTGGTCGCCATCACGGCCGTCCTGCGCATGGGCACGGCGCTTCTGGGCACGCCCATGTCGGACCTCGGACGCGCCCTGCAGGTCATGCTGCTGGGTTCCCTGATCACGCTGTCGGCCGTCGTCGCGGCCCGCCTGTACGTTGTCCCCCGCTGCCCCTCGACGGCGCTCCGGCCGTTCATCGCGCCGGCCGCCGCGCTCCTGGCCGTAATGGGCGGCGCCGTCACGGTTTCGCGCGCCGTCCACCGCGGCAACTACCTGGTCAACTCTTTTGCCGTCCTCCTTGCCGTCACCGCGGCGGCGGCCGTCGTGCTGCTGGGACGGGCGGCTTTCGACAGTTTCGGCGCCGGAGAGAAACGATCCGAAGAACTGAGGGAGCGGCGCGAAGACCTCGAACGATACATGCAGCGCCGCCCGGAGAACGACGGAGCGCTCGCGCGCGACGCCGGGGCGGCGTGTTGAGAACGCGCTGCCGAACCGGGAGGGAGAAATGAAAACGTTTCGGTTTGTTCATGCTTCGGCCTGCGCCTGCGCCGCGCTCGCGGCGCTCGCGCCGGCGGGAAGGGCGGACTGGACCGCCGAACAGCGCGGCAAGTGGGTGCAGCCGCCCGTGGAAACGAGCCTGGGCCTCGACGTCGGCGCATTCAACAGCGGCATGGCGGTCATAATGGCCGACGATTTCCGGTGCACGCAATGGGGGCCGATCACGAATATCCACGTCTGGGGATCGTGGAAGGGCAACCAGAAGCCGGACCCGACGAAACTCACTTTCCAGGTTTCCTTCTGGTCGGACAACCCCAACGGCGCCGGCCAGGGCGTCAGCGCGCCTGAAAATATCGTGTGGCCGCCGCCCGCGCTGAACCCTTGGTATCCGCCCGTCGCCGTCCGCAGCAACCGGTTCTTCCGCGTGCTGCAGAAGAAATAGAGCCGCTCCCGGCGCGAACGGCCGACGGCCGCCGGAACGGCGGGCGGAATTCCGGGCCGCGTCCCGCGGCCCGTGGAACACGAATCGAAACTGGCGGGAGTAACGGGTCAGTTTCGCGCTGCAGCCGCAGGGTGGCCCGCGACCTCCGGGCGCGGGCAAACGCTGTCCAGGCGCACGTACATGTCCGCCCGCGCCCGGAGGTCGCGGGCCACCCGTCCACCGCGTAACTGACCCACTACTGGCGGGACGCATTTCCGCTTGTGCGACCGGGCTCCCAGGGCGTAACATCCCCGTGATTCCTGCGCGGTTCCATGTCAGCGCCCCTGGGGAGACGCCCGGCATGAATCCATGGAGCGTGAACAAGCGCACGGTGACCGACATGGCGATCGCCCTCGCCGTGGCGCTGGTGCTTGCGCTGCTGAATGTCACCATCAACTTCCTCGACCGCGTCCACGCCTTCTTTGCCGCCTACTCCCGTTTCGCGGCCACGGATGTGGTAATCAACATGCTCTTCGTGTGGCTGGCGGGGCTCCTCTGGATCGCCTTCATGCGCTGGCGCGCCGCCGCGCGCAAACAGGCCGAACTTGAAGAAATCGTGTCGAGCATCAGCCCCGACACCCTGCTGGTGGTCTCCCCCGACCGCACGATCCGCATGTGCAACTCTTCCGTCGCGCGGATCTTCGGATACGCGAACGACGAAGTCGTGGGCCGCACCACCGACGTGCTCTATCACGACCGGCGCGAGGACCCTTCCCGTCACCGCGAGATCTACGAGACGCTCGAGGAGGACGGCTTCCACGTGGGCCTGGCCACCGGCACGACCAAGGACGGCCGGGAAGTTCCGCTGGAAATCATCACCGGCCACCTCTACGGCGGCGAAGGCGCCGTGCTGCTGCTGCGCGACATAACCGAGCGCGTCAACGCCGAGAACGAACGCCGGCGCATCGAAGAGCGCATGCAGCAGCAGCAGAAGATGGAAAGCCTGGGCATCCTGGCCGGCGGCGTGGCGCACGATTTCAACAACCTGCTGACGGTCATGCTGGGCAACGCCGAGCTGCTCATGCAGGAAACCGCGCCGGAGAGCAGCCACGCCGAAAACATCGAAGGCATCCGCAAGGCGGCGCACCAGGCCACGGAACTGTGTTCGCAGATGCTGGCCTACTCCGGCAGGGGCGAATACCGCATCACCGCCGTTGACCTGCCCGAGACCGTGCGCCGCATGGGCCGCCTGCTTGAGGTTCCCCTCCCCACGGGCGCGCGCATCGACCTGCGCCTGGACGACGGCGTGCCCGCGATCGAGGCCGACACCGTGCAGATTCAACAGGTCCTGATGAACCTCGTTACCAACGCGGCCGAGGCCCTGCCCGCCGCGGGCGGCCTCATAACGGTCAAGGTGGAGGCCATGGAATGCGACCAGGCCTTTCTTGATCAGGCCGGCGTGAACCCCCCGCCCCGTCCGGGCCGCCTGGCGATCCTGGAGGTGAGCGACAACGGCAAGGGCATGGACGCGGAAACAAAAGCGCGCATGCTTGACCCCTTCTTCACCACCAAGTTCATGGGCCGCGGCCTGGGCCTGGCCTCGGTGCTCGGGATCGTGCGCGGCCACGGCGGCGGCATCACGGTCAACAGCGCTCCCGGCAAAGGCACAACCTTCCGCATCTACTTCCCCACGGGCGTCTAGCCCCGCAGTCCCGTTCACCGGCAGCAGGGCCCGCCGGCGCCGGGACCGCGATCGTGGACATGCGCGAACCGTCGGCAGCTATTGCAGCCCCACCGACAACCGGGGCGCCCGGTTCAATCTGAACGCTGTCCGCGACCGGTAGCCGTGGAGGCCGGACAGATAAGGGCAGGCGCCGACAGGGCCTGCGTGCCGTTGCTCTACAAAGGCCTCCGGTGGGACACATGCCCTATTTGCGCAATCGATAATAGAGAACCCCACAAGCCCCTGAGACGGAGCCCCGTTTGTGGCATGGTCTTGCCGCAACAGAGCTTCGGCTCTCGTTGTTCGGGCCTGTCGTCCATGTCTTGCCGTACGGACGGCAGGCCATTCTTTTTCGCACCCCGTGTGTCAAGCCCGAAGCGGCCCGAAAGAGTGCTTTCCCATTTCCGCCTTGAATGCGCTGTTGTTCCTGGTATCCTGTCATGGTTTATGGGGAGGTCTCCGTGAGGGTTCCCATCACGCGCAAGATGCTGCTGGACTGGGGCGGCGAACGCGTGCTGCACGATGCCGAGTCCCTGGTCCGCCGCGGCCTGGTCGAGGAAGCGGTCTATGAGCCGCCCTACGTGCGCGGAACCGTCCTGTGGAGCAACCGGCCGCTGCGCACGGCGCTGAAGCTCCTTGAGGACGGCACGGTCGAAAGCCAGTGCCCCTGCTGGGCCAATACCGAGCGCGGGATCATCTGCTCGCACGTCATCGCGCTGGCCCTCTCCCTGGTCCTGCGCGCCGCCGACCCCGAGCGCGACGAGAAGCACCGCGAGGAGCTGCGCCGCGCCCGGCGCCTCGCCACGGTTGACGAGGGGCAGTACATCACGCGCGGGCACGAGGATACGCCCGACGCCGTGCCGGCCGCCCTGGTCCTGACCGTCGCCGACGGGTGGCAGGACGCCTCCGCCGACGGCGCCGTGCCCGTCACCGCCGAGGCGCGCTTTGACGGACGCTCCGTGCTTTTGGACGAGGTGCCGCGCGGACTGCCGCTGAGGTTCAGCCGCCAGGACGAAGCGCTGCTTTTCGTGCTGGAAGACATCTCCGAGGGCCCCGCGCGCGGGCGCCTCACCGTAAGCTCCGGCGACTTCGTCAACCTGATCCGCCTCAAGTCCGGCGAATACCTGCACCTCGCCGGCGGCGGCCGCATAACGGTCAACAAGACGCCGGTGCGCTCGTTTCTGAAGGTGGAACTCGACGAGAACAGCGGAGCGCTGCTTCTCTCGCTGCACACGGAGCTGCCCTTCTTCCCGCAGGGCGCCTCCCCGCACTACCTCGTCGCGCGGCGCTCCGGATGGGCCTGCGGCGCCGGCAACCTGTGGCCGCTGGAGAATCTTCTGCCCGAACCCTACCACGCCATCTACCGCGAGCCGATCGTGGTGGAGCGGCCCATGGTCCTGGCCTTCCTGCGCGACGAACTTCCCGCCCTGTCCGCCCACGCCCGGATCGAATCCGACGTCTCGCCCGACCTGTTCACGATCGAGCCGGCGCGGCCCTCGTTCCGGCTCGAAGTGCAGGGCAGCCCCGCCTCGCTCTCGGCCGTGCTCTACGCCGAGTACGACGGCCATATCATGGTCGCGGGCCGGCCCGATCCCCGCGACCATTTCGGCGTTCCGGACCCCGCGGATATCCTGCGCTACACCGTGCGCAACCCGGAGATGGAAAAGCGCGCCCTCGAGCGCCTGGCCGCCGCCGGCTTCAGCGGGCCGGCGGGCAACGATCTGCCGAGCATCGTCGGCAACCGCAACGTGCTCAATTTCCTCGGCGGCAGTCTGCCGGCCCTGCGCCGCCTCGGCTGGAAGGTCACCCTCGCGGGGCGCGTCGAGCCGTACCTGGAAGAGCTCGCCTTCGCCTCGCCCTTGGTGCGCGTCGCGGACTCCGGCGGCGGATGGTTCGACGTGGCCCTGGATTTCGACGACTCCGGCAGAGGCAGCCTGTCCCAGGCCGAAGTCCGCCGCGCCCTGTGCAAGGGCGAAGCCTTCATCCGCAAGGACAGCCGGCTGTTCCTGATCGACGCCGACGCGGTGCGCGCCATGGACGACGTTTTTGCCGATTGCGCCGGCGGCGGCGGCGACGTCCCGGGCCACTTCCGCGTCTCCAACCTCTACGCGCCTTTCGTGCGGGCCTCGCTGCAGGCCCTGGACGGCGTCGACATGGAGGAAACGCCCGCGTGGCGGCAGCAGGCCCTGCGCCAGAACCGCGACGTGGAGCCTTCGCCCGTGGTCCTTCCGCCGGCCATCGACGCGATCCTGCGCCCCTACCAGAAGGCGGGCGTCAACTGGCTGCGCTTCCTCGAGGAACTGGGGTTCTCCGGCCTGCTGGCCGACGAGATGGGGCTGGGCAAGACGGTCCAGACGCTGGTCTGGCTGCAGCTCCAGCGCCACGCGCCGGAGGCGCGCGGCCGGCCGGCCCTCATCGTGTGCCCCACCAGCATCGTGGAGAACTGGGCCGAGGAATGCGCGCGCTTCGTGCCGGACCTCAAGGTCTTGACCGTCACCGGCCAGGATCGCGAAGAGAAGTGGTCCGCCGTCGAGAAGCACGACCTCGCCGTAACCTCTTACGCCCTTCTGCGCCGGGATATCGAGCGCGCCATCGGCATCGAGTTTTCAGTCGCGGTGCTCGACGAGGCGCAGCACATCAAGAACCGCTCCACCCAGAACGCCCTGGCGGCCAAGCGCCTGCGCGCCCGGCACCGCCTCGTGCTCACCGGCACCCCCGTCGAGAACAGCGTGTCGGACCTGTGGTCCATCATGGATTTTCTCATGCCCGGCTACCTGGGCGGACACGAAGGCTTCCGCGCGAACTACGAGCTGCCCATCGCCCGCGACGGCGACGGCGGGGAGCTCTCCCAGACCAGGCTGCGGCGCAAGCTGCATCCCTTCCTGCTGCGCCGCCTGAAGACCGACGTGGCCAGGGACCTGCCGCCCAAGATCGAGAAAGTGGCCTCCTGCACGCTCACCGATGACCAGCAGACGGTCTACCGCGAACTCCTCGAGGCCTCGCGCCGCCGTCTCCAGGACATGGTGGCGGCACAGGGGTTCAACCGCTCGCGCATGGAGATTCTCACCACGCTCATGCGCCTGCGCCAGGCGTGCTGCCACCTCGAGCTGTTGAAGCTGCCCGATCTGAAACCGCGGTTTCCGTCCGCCAAAACGGACCTGTTCTTCGAACTGCTCGACGAAGCCATGGACAGCGGGCATCGCGTGCTGGTCTTCAGCCAGTTCGTGTCCATGCTCACGATCCTGCGCCGCGAAATGGAACAGCGCGGCCTGTCCTACTGTTACCTCGACGGCTCCACCAAGGACCGCCTCCAGATCGTGCACCGGTTCAACACCGACCGCGCCATCCCCGCTTTCCTCATCAGCCTCAAGGCCGGCGGAACCGGCCTGAACCTCACGGGCGCCGACATGGTGGTCCACTTCGACCCCTGGTGGAATCCGGCCGTGGAGAACCAGGCCACGGACCGCGCCTACCGCATCGGGCAGAAACGCACGGTCTACAGCGTCAAGCTCATCGCGCGCGGCACCGTCGAGGAAAAGGTCCTGGCCCTGCAGGAACGCAAGCAGGCCCTCATCGACGCCACCGTGGAGTCCGACGAACAGATGATGCGCAAGCTTTCCTGGGAAGACATTCGGGATATACTCGAGATGTGAAACCGCCGCCAGGAGACGGGGATCAGCATTGACACAGGACGCCCAGAACCGGAACGCATTCAGCATGCCCGAGCCGATCGACGGCCGACGTTGCGTGATCACCGTCGTGGTCGGCGACCGCGTCGGCATCCTGCGCGATGTGGCCTCGGCCGTTGCGGACCAGGACGGCGTCATCGACGGCATCAGCCAGACCGTCGTCGGGGGCTATTTCACGGCAACGCTCACGGCGGCCTTTCCCGGCGCGGTCGCGCCGGAGGAAATCCGCGCCGCCGTCGCGGCCGCCTTCGGCCCCGGCGAGGCCTTCATCGCCGTGCGCCCCCATGCCCGCGCCGCCGGCGACGCGCCGCCCGTCGCGGGAGCGCGCTACGTCATCACAATCGCCGGCCCCAACCGGCCCACGGTGCTCAAGGCCGTGACGACCTACCTCGCCCGGCGCGGCATCAACATCGAAGACTGGAACGTCATGTTCGACGAGCCCTACGTCACGCACGTCGGCGAGATCACCGTGCCGCGTCACATGGACATCAAGCAGGTGCAGGACGAGTTTCACCACCTGATGATGCAGCTGGGCATGACCACCTGCATCCAGCATGAGAATATTTTCCGGGCCACGAACGAGGTCGGGCCGATCACTTCGCTGCTGAAAGGATGACGCCGTGCTGCGGACCTCCGACATACTCTCCACCGTGCGCATGCTGCAGGAAGAGCACCTCGACGTGCGCACCGTCACCCTGGGCGTCAACGTCGCCGAGTGCGCGCGCGGCGAAATGGCCGAAACCTGCCGCGCCGTGGAAGGCAAGATCGGCGCCAGGGCCGGCAACCTGGTGCGGGTATGCGACGAGGTCGCCGGCCGCTACGGCCTCCCGGTCGTCAACAAGCGCCTCGCGCTTTCCGCCGCCAGCCAGCTGCTGGAGGGCCGCGGCGCCAGGGACGCCCTCCTTCTGGCGCGCGCCATGGACGCGTCCGCGGCGGCGGTGCGGGTCGATCTCATCGGCGGCTTCACCGCGCTGGTGCACAAGGGCATGACGCCCGGCGAACAGACCCTCATCAACGCCCTGCCCGTCGTCCTCGGCCGCACCGAGCGCGTCTGCGCCTCGATCAACGTGGCCGATACGCGCTCCGGGATCAACGCGGACGCGGTGCGCCTCGTGGCGCAGAAGATCCTGCAGACCGCGGAAGCCACGGCCGACAAGAACGGGTTCGGGGCGGCCAAGCTTGTCGTTTTCGCCAACATTCCGGAGGACAATCCGTTCATGGCCGGCGCCTTTCTGGGGCCCGGCGCGCCGGAGTGCGTCATCAACGTGGGCGTGAGCGGGCCGGGCGTCGTGAAGCGCGCCGTGGAACGCCTCACCAAGGCGCGGCCCGACGCCTCGCTGGACGAGATCGCCGAGGAGATCAAGCACACCGCCTACCGCGTTACCCGCACCGGCGAGCTGATCGGCCGCGAGGTCGCCGCCCGCCTGGGGGTCGCCTTCGGCGTGGTTGATCTTTCCCTGGCCCCCACCCCGCTGATCGGCGACAGCGTGGGCGAGATCTACCAGGCCATGGGCATTGAGGAGCTGGGCGCGCCCGGAACCACCGCCGCCGTGGCGCTGCTCAACGACGCGGTCAAGAAGGGCGGCGCCTTCGCCTCCAGTTCGGTGGGCGGCCTGTCCGGCGCGTTCATCCCCGTAACCGAGGACCACGCCCTGGCGGAAGCCGTTGCCGCCGGCACGCTCAGCATCGAGAAGCTGGAAGCCATGACCGCCGTCTGCTCCATCGGGATTGACATGGTCCTCGTGCCCGGCGGCACGCCGGCCACGGCCGTCGCCGGCATCATCCTGGACGAAGCCGCCATCGGCGTCATGAACGGCAAAACCACGGGCGTGCGCCTCATTCCCGTGCCCGGCAAGGACGTCGGCGACCGGGTGGATTTCGGCGGGCTGTTCGGCGGCGGCACGGTGGCGCGCGTCAACTGCCCGCGCGGGTCGGCCGCGTTCGTCAACCGCGGCGGCCACATCCCCGCCCCCCTGCGCGGGCTCACGAACTGAGGTTGGAGGAGCCAAACCAGGAGGCATGCCTGATGCGAGCAGCGAAGTTCATAGAGATTCTGACGCCGAGGCAGAGCGTCGCCGACCTGGACGCCGCGCTGGAGAAGTTCGCCGAGCGTTACCGTACGGTCGTCGACAGCGGCTACGTCGTCAGCGTTCCCGACAATCCGATGGGCAACCTGCATTTCCAAGTCACGGAAATCGTCTCCGAACTCGGCCTGCCCGTGCCTCCCGCCCAGCTGCTGCTGCATCTGAACACGTTTCACACCAGGGACAACCTGGACGAAATCCTGCGTTCCGCTATTGACCTCGGCATCCGCAACGTGCTTCTGGTCACCGGCGACGGCAGCGAGCGTTTGCCGAAAATCGCGCCGGAATCGATCGGGGCGGAGGGCGAATCGGCCACATCCGTGGACCTGCTGCGTTACCTGGACCGCGAGTACAAGGGCGCGTTCCACCGCGGCGTGGCCTTCAACCAGTACGAGCCGCAGGATCACGAGATCGCCAAGCTCAAGCGCAAGCTCGCGGCGGGCGCGGATTTCATCGTCACCCAGCCGGTGCTGGCCTGGGACAAGCGCATCGAGCGGCTGCGCGAGTTCGGGGTTCCGGTGGCCGTGGGCGCGTGGATGTCCAAGAACCTCGACCTGCTCGCGGAATGCATCGGGTACCCGCTCAAGTCGGAGTCGGAAGGACCGTGGGATCCGGCCGCCATCCTGGTGGCGCTGCGCAAGGCGCACCCCGACTTCGGCGTGTACCTCGCGTTGTTGAGCTTCAAGAGCCAGCTCGCCCTGCTTCCCCAGTGGCTCGGCGCCCCCGCCGCCGCCGAGGCGTGAGCGGCGCCGCGCGGGAGGGGCGCGGAACCGGCCCGTTCGCGTCCGGGATTCTTGGCGCGCCCGGAGAGATTCGAACTCCCAACCCTCTGGTCCGAAGCCAGATGCTCTGTCCGGTTGAGCTACGGGCGCGAAACGGAACGGGCCGGTCAGCGGCCAGGCTCCAGGAATGCATAGACCGCATCCGCGTAAGCGTCAAGCCGCGCCTCGAGGCAGCCGGAGAGCTCTTCGCCGGGCGCAACGGTGTGCGGCTGGATGCCGAAGATCGTCACGTCTTCCGGCCCGTCGCCGAGCTCGCGGCACAGGCGCAGGATGGCCAGCAGGTCGCCCTCGTGCAGGGAGAAGCCGGCCAGGGCCTTGACGGACACGGCTTCCCCGGGACGGAAGCGGCGCAGCGTTCCCGGCGGAGCGCCCATCAGCGCGCAGTCGACCAGCAACGCCCGCCGGCGTCCGGCGAGCATGTGCACGAGTTTCATGCCGGCGCTGCCGCCCTCGATCAGGTCCGTGCCCGGCAAATCGCCGTGCCGCGCGCGCATGCGCCGCACGACATGTACGCCCACGCCCTCGTCCCGCAGCAGGACGTTGCCCAGGCCTATGACGGCGGCGGGATGCATGCGAATCGCATACGATCCGCCCCTACACGAACTCCACGTTCAGGTAGTGCGTCGAGCAAGAGATGCAGGGATCGTAGGCCCGCACGAGCATTTCCATGAGCTGCCGCACCTCGTCCTGGCCGCGGTCGATCACCCGCGGCACCAGCGCCTCGAAATCCTTCTGGATGTTGGCGTGGTTCTGGTTCGTGGGAATGCAGCAGTTGGCCTTGACGCAGCGCCCCTCCCTGTCGAAGGCGTAGCGGTGAAAGAGCACGCCGCGCGGCGCCTCGACCGCGCCGGCGCCTTCGCCCTCGCGCGGCGTCACGCGCGGAAACTCGGGCTCGATGCCCTTCGTCAGCAGCTCGTCGATCAGTTGAAGGCTGTGTTCGACCACCTGCACGCTCTCCACGACCTGCGCCACGCTGTTCATGTACGGATTGCAGCAGCCTTTCTTCAACCCCAGCGCCTTTGCCGTCTTGGCGGCCAGGGGCAGCAGCAGCTCCGCGTTGAGGTTGTAGCGCGCCAGGGCGCCGACCATGTAGGAGTCGCGGTGCCACTTGCACCACTTGGCCGTGGACTGCGGGGAAACGTACTCGTTGACGACGCGCTCGAATTGCGCGGCCGGCACCGTCTCGGCCGTATCCGTGCTGGCGATATCGCCGTGGTAGAAGGTGTACAGTCCGGGCTGTTTCAACGCGATGTACTCCGTCGGGCGATCGAAGGCCGGCAGCCTGTCCGCGAGGCTCGCCACCAGGGCGGCGATGGCCTCGAGATCGGGCACGATCTTCTCCAGCCGCGTTTTGAGATCCCTAAGCTGGTCCGCGCCGGGCAGCCGGGAGAAGCCCCCGACGCGCGCCGCGATCGGGTGCGTCATGCGTCCGCCGATGAGCTCCATCATGTAGTTGCCCAGGGCGTGGCCGCGGATGATGGTCTTCACTTCCGCGGGATGCGAGGCGACGAGGGGTACGACCGATTTCTGCCCCAGCAGGTCCGGCGCCACGAGATAGCCCACGTGCAGCACGTGGCTTTCGAGCTGCTCGCCGTAGTGCAGCAGGTGCCGCAGCCTGTCGGTCTGCTTCGAAACCTCGACGCCCAGCGCCGCCTCCACGGCCTTGATGGCCGCGAAGGAATGCGTCACCGAGCAGATGCCGCAGATGCGGGCCACGATGGTCTGGATGTCATCCCATCGCCGTCCCCGCACCATTGCCTCGAAGAAGCGCGGCGCCTCGGGCACCTGCCACATCACCTCCTCGATCCTGCCGTCGGAGGCCCGCACGCGGATGTTGCCGTGGCCTTCCACGCGCGTGACATGGTGCACGTCTATGTTCAGCGTCTTGCCCATCGCCTACTCCCGTTTGCTGTTGAAAAGCGCCAGCCGGTCGTCCAGGTCCGCCATGGTCTTGCCGTACTGCTCCATCACGTCGCGGGCCGCGTTGACGTTCGGATCGTCCACCAGCCCGCGGCAGCCGAAGCACCAGCCGCCGGCCGTGGGGCATTTCGCCCCGCAGCCCGCCCGCGTCACGGTTCCCAGGCAGACTTCGTTGTACTCGTAGCGGCACACGTTCTCGTTGCGCTTGCACTCCACGCACACCGGGAAAGTGGGGATCACCGGCGTTTTGCCCAGCGCCAGGCAGCGCACGATGCAGGTGAATTCCGTCTTGCTCATGGGACAGCCGGGCACCGCGAAATCCACCGGAATCACCTCGCTGACGGCCATGGCGGGCATGGTGTCGAGATGCGGCATGTCCGCCGCTTCGCCGTAAACGCACGTTTTTACGTCGTGCAGGTCGAAGTTGTTCTTGAGCTTGTTGACCCCGCCCATCGTGGCGCAGGCGCCGAGGGCCACGACCACGCCGGCCCTGGCGCGGATCCGCTTCACCCGTTCCGCGTCCTCCGCGCGCGTGATGGACCCCTCGATCAGCGCGATGTCGCAGGTCTCGCTCTTGTCGGACATGGCCTCGCGCCATTCCACGGGCTCGATGACCTGGAGCAGACCCAGGATTTCCTCCTCCAGGTTCACGATCTGGAGCTGGCACCCTTCGCAGCACGCGAAGTCGAAAATCGCCACTCTCGGCTTGCCCATCAGACAGCCTCCCTGACGTCGTTCACGTCGGCATATCGGAACACCGGCCCCTTCCGGCAGACGTACAGGCCGTTGATCTGACAGTGCCCGCACTTGCCCACGCCGCATTTCATGTTCCGCTCCAGCGAAACGAAGATGTTCTCGTCCGCGACCTTCATCTTGTGCAGTTCGATGATCACGAACTTGTACATGATCGGCGGTCCGCAGACCACCGCCACGGTGCGCGCCGGATCGATCTTCAGGTCCGGCATGAGCGTGGTGATCACGCCGACCTTGCCGGTCCAGCCGGCGTCGCCGCGGTCCACGGTCTCCATGTACGTCACGCCCCGCGTCCCGGCCCACTTCGCCGTCTCGTCCGTGAACAGGCGGTCGGACGGCGAACGGGTCCCGAAGAGGATCGTTACGGCGCCGTAGTCCGGGCGGTGGTCGAGCACGTACTGGATGGCCGAGCGCACCGGAACGAGCCCGATGCCGCCGCAGATGAAGAGCACGTCCCGGCCGCGCATGGCGCCGTCCACGGGGAAGCTTGTCCCGAACGGGCCGCGCACGCCGATGCGCGCGCCCGCCGGCAGGCCGTGCAGGGCGCGCGTGACGTTGCCCACGTTGCGCACCACCAGCTCGAACGCGCCGTTGCGGCCGGGGGCGGACGAGACCGAAATCGGTGCTTCGCCGATGCCCGGCACGGATATCTCCACGAACTGCCCGGGCATGTGCCCCAGCGGGCGGCCGGAATCAAGCTTCACCTCGAACCAGCGCTCGTGCGCGGTCAGGCCTTCCGACCGCGCCAGCGTCGCCGGTTCGGGACGGTAGATGTCCTTTGCTTCTGGTTTGCCCGCCCCGCCGCACATCACTGCACCTCCGCTATTCGGTTGTACACCTCCACCGGGTCGGCGATCCTGGCCACGCACGCCGAGACGCACCGCCCGCAGCCCACGCACGAGAAATCGCCGATCTTCTCCGGGACGTACTTGCCCTTGCGGTAGTACCGGTGACGGTAGCGGTCCGCGCGGTTCTTCCGGAAGTTGTGCTTCCCGGCCACGGTCGCGAAATCGGTCAGCATGCACCCGTCCCACACGCGGCGGCGCACGCCCCGGGAGGGATCCCATTCCACGTCGTCCTGCACGTCGAAGCAGTAACAGGTGGGGCACACCAGGTTGCACGAGCCGCAGGCGAAGCACTGCGACGCCTTCTCCTCCCAGACGGGATGGTCATAGGCGTCCTCCAGCAGCCGCGGCAGGCGCCGCGGCTCGACGCGCAGTTCGCGGCGGCTCATGAGCCTGGCGTTGTCCTCCCAGAGCTGCTCGCGCCGCGCGAGGGTGACCGCGTCGGCGTCCGGCGCCCCGGCCAGTCCGGCCAGGAGGCGTTCGCCCTTGGCCGTGTGCGACTCGATGACGTAGGCCCGGCCCACGCGCGTTATCAGGGCGTCGCAGCCGTCCGCCGCCGTGGCCGTGCCCACCGAGGCGGCGAAGATATTGGGCGACATGCGCTCGATGTCGCAGACCACGACGGTGGCCTGCTCGCGCCGCGCCAGGTAGTGTTCGTCGCGGTTGTCCTGGGCGAAGAGCTTGTCCATCTGCGCGATGGCCGCCATATCGTAGGGATGCACGCCCAGCAGCGTGAAGGGCGCTGCGTCGCTGACGCTTTCGTAGCGGCCGTCGCTGAAGCGCAGGATATCCTCTTTCGGCGGCAGGAAGTACTTCTTGGGCGGCAGGATGGTGACGTCGTAGTCCAGGCACAGGTCCGCCGCCCGCCTGAGATCGTCGAACGCGTAGCGCCCGCCCTTCTTCTGCGCGCCCACGACGCGGCCGGCGGCGATCAAGCCGTCCACCCAGGCGTCCAACGCCTGCCGCGTCACCTGTTTCCTGATCATGCGGCTCTCTCCTTCCTAGTATCCGTTGTACACCCTTTTCATCTCGCGCAGAATGTCGCGCCGGCTGACGATGCCCACCACCTTGCCGCCTTCCACGATCGGCGCCCGCCGGATGCGCCTGGCGGCGAACGTGTTCACGATCTGCTCCACGTCGGTGTCCGGCGTGAACGTGACGACGTCGCGGTTCATGCCCTCTTCCACCGTGGTGTCGCCGGCGTCGCCGCTGAACGCGAAGTTCAGGATGTCGTGTTCCGTCATCAGCCCCAGCAGCCGTCCTTCCTCGTCCACCACCGGCATGCCGCTGATGTGCCAGCGCAGAAGAAGATCGATGCACTCCGTCAGCAGCATGTCCTTCTTCGCCGTCACCAGCGTGGTGGTCATGATATCCCTGGCCTTGCGCGTCTTCATGGCTGCTCTCCTATGCTTGATCGCGCCCCGTCCCGGGCGCCTGACGCCCTCTCGCGGTTCCGGCCGCAAACGAAAAGGAAACAGGCTATCGAACCGCCTCCCATCTGTCAAATCTTTGACGAATCTTTGCGGGAGTGCTTCACGGCAGGCTGTTCCTCTCCCGGCGCGCGGTCACCGGCGCCCCTCTTCCGATCGCCGGTCGCCGTTGCGCGCCGCCGCGTCCGGGATCATGCCTTCGAACTGCAGGTCGTAGAGCCGGCGGTAGATGCCGTCGCGCGCGTAGAGCTCCTCGTGCGAGCCTTCTTCGGCCACGCGGCCCGCGTCGAGCACCAGCACGCGGTTGCAGTGCGCGAGGGTTGAAAGGCGGTGCGCGATGGCGAAGACGGTGCGCCCCTCCATCAGCTCATTGAGGGCGGCCTGCACCTGCCGCTCCGATTCGGTGTCCAGCGCGCTGGTGGCCTCGTCCAGGATCAGCACGGGCGGGTCGCGCATCACGGCGCGGGCGATGGCCAGCCGCTGGCGCTGTCCGCCGGAAAGGCGCACCCCCCGCTCCCCGATAACCGTGTCGTAGCCGGCGGGCATCGCCATGATGAATTCGTGCGCGTGGGCGCGGCGCGCGGCCTCCTCGATCCGGGCGCGTCCCGCCTCGCGCGCGCCGTAGGCGATGTTGTTCGCCACGCTGTCGTTGAACAGGAACGTCTCCTGCGTTACCAGGCCGAAGAGCGCGCGCAGCGACGCCAGCGAGGCGTCGCGGATGTCGCAGCCGTTGATGACGATGCGGCCCTCGGTCACATCGAAGAAGCGCGGCAGCAGGTTCACCAGCGTGGTCTTGCCCGCCCCCGAGCTGCCCACCAGCGCGACGCGGTCGTTGTGGCGGATTTCCGCGTTGATGCCCCGCAGCACCGGCTCCGCGTGATAGGAGAAGCCCACGTTCTCGAAGCGGATTTCGCGCACCGGGCCGGCCAGCGCGGCCGCGCCGGGGCGGTCGCGCACGGCGATGTCCGCGTCCAGCACCTCGAAGATGCGGTCGGCCGCGGCGGAGCTCTGCTGGATGCTGAGGTGCAGCCGGCCCAGCCGCTTGGCCGGATCGAACAGCAGCACGAGGCCCAGGCCGAAGGTCACGAAATCCTCGAAGGGCATGCGCGTGAGCCCGGCATAGGCCATGGCGCAGACGATGCCCAGGGAGGCCATCAAGACCACCAGCGGCTCGACGATGGCCTTGGCGCGCACGACGCGCATGACGCGGCCGAAGAACGAGCGGCACTGGGCCGCGAAGCGGCGCAGCTCCTCGGCCTCCATGTTGAAAGCCTTGACGATGCGCACGCCCGCGATGGACTCCTGCATGATGGACACGATGTCGGCCAGCCGCTCCTGCCCCTGCCGCGCCCAGGCGCGGACCTTCTTGCCGAAGACCACCACGGGCAGCACGCTGAGGGGGAAGAGCACGAGGCCGGCCAGGGTCAGGCGCCAGTTGAGCGCCAGCAGGTACGCCGCGCCGCCGGCGATGAGCAGGGGCTGCCGCACGAGGTCCGTGAGCACGGTGGAAACGGCGTGCTCGAGCAGGCTCGTGTCGTTGACCGTGCGCGAGATCATCTCGCCGGTCTTGTTCTGGTCGAAGTAGGCCACGGAGAGGTTCTGCAGGTGGGTGTAGGCCTCGACGCGCAGGTCCATGACCACGCGGTTGCCGACCCACTGGATAAGGTAGGCGCTCAGGTATTCGCCGGCGCCCCGCACGAGGGCCAGCAGCGGAAGGAGCGCGGCGCCCAGCAGCGCCCGCGCCAGGTCCGCGCGCTCATAGTCGAAGATCGCGGCGAAGTTGGTGCGCAGCACGGGCAGGAATCCCACGCTCGACCCGGCGAAAAGCGCGCCGCAGATCCCGCCCAGCACCAGCCGGCCCGCGTACGGGCGCGCGAAGCGGAGCAGCCGGCGGTAGGAGGAGGCGCGCCGCGCCGTCGTCGGTTGTCGGTTGTCCGGCATCGTTCCTGCTCCCGCGGGCCCGCCGCCCTCGCGCCGCGCCCGCGCGGCATGCGCCGGCGGCGGCCCGGCCGCGCGCCGCCGCCGGACGCGGGCGTTCCCGCCCTACCCGCCGCGCGATCCGAGGTAGCGCTCGGCTTCAAGCGCGGCCATGCAGCCCGAGCCGGCCGCGGTGACCGCCTGCCGGTAGGTCGGGTCCTGCACGTCGCCCGCGGCGAAGACGCCTTCGACGCTCGTGCGCACGCCGCGGGTGACGATATAGCCCTGGGCGTTCATCTCGAGCCGACCGCGGAAAGGGGCCGTGTTCGGCGTGTGCCCGACGGCCACGAACAGGCCGCGCACGGCCAGGTCGGAGAGCGCGCCGGTCTTGACGTTCTTCAGGCGCAGGCCGGTGACCTCGTTCTGCGCCACGTCCCGCACTTCGTCCACCACCGTGTCCCAAAGCACGGCGATCCTGGCGTGCGCCAGCACTCTTTCGGCCAGAACCCGCGAGGCGCGGAACGCGTTGCGCCGGTGGATGACGGTGACCCTGGCGACCAGGCGCGACAGGAAGAGCGCCTCCTCCATGGCGGTGTCGCCGCCGCCGACGACGGCCACTTCCTGCCCCCGGTAGAACGCGCCGTCGCAGGTGGCGCAGGCGGAAACGCCGCGCCCGATCAGCTTCTGCTCGCTGGGCAGGCCCAGGTACCGGGCGCTGGCCCCCGTGGCGACGATCACGGCCCGCGCTTCGATCTTTGCGCCGTCGCTCAAGGTCAGCTCGCGCCTTTCGCCGTCAAAATCGACGCCGGCCACCTCGTCATTGACGATCCGGGCGCCGAAACGCTCGGCCTGCTCCCGCATGCGCCGCATGAGCAGCGGGCCGGCGACGGCTTCCGGAAAACCGGGGTAGTTCTCGACGTCGGCGGTTGTGGTCAGCTGCCCGCCGGGCTGCAGCCCGGCGACGACCAGCGGATTCAGATCGGCGCGCGCGGCGTACAGCGCGGCGGTCAGGCCCGCCGGCCCGGATCCTATTACGGCAAGGTTTTCCACTACGTATACCTCAGCACTTCGTCCACCGTGGCGTAGCCGTCCAGCACGTTGCGCACGCCGTCCTGGCGCAGCGTGCGCATGCCCAGCTCGATGGCGCGCTCCCGGATGATCAGCGTGGGCTTGCGCTCGCTGATCAGCTCCCGGATGGGCTCGGAGACGGAGAGGTACTCGTATATGCCGCGCCGCCCCCGGTAGCCGATCTCGTTGCAGAACGAACAGCCCTTGCCGTAGTGGAAGGGCCTATCGCCGACCTCGTCGCGGCTCAGGCCCAGCGTGGCGAGAACGTCGTCGTCCGGCCTGTAGGCCGTCTTGCAGCGCTCGCAGATCGTCCGCACGAGGCGCTGCCCCAGCACGGCCTCCAGCGTGGAGGAAATCAGGTACGGCTCCACGCCCATGTCGATCAGGCGCGTGATGGCGCCGGCGGCGTCGTTGGTGTGCAGCGTGCTGAACACGAGGTGGCCGGTGAGGGAGGCCTGGATGGCGATCTGCGCCGTTTCGAGGTCGCGGATTTCGCCGATCATCATCACGTCCGGATCCTGGCGCAGGAACGAGCGCAGGATCCGGGCGAAGCTGTTGCCCACCTTGTCGTCGATCTGGACCTGCATGATGCCCTCGATGTCGTATTCGATGGGCTCCTCGGCCGTGAGCAGCTTCTGCTCGACCCGGTTGATGCGGCGCAGGCCCGAGTACAGCGTCGTGGTCTTGCCCGAGCCGGTGGGGCCGGTGACGATGATGATGCCGTTGGGCTTGCCGATGTCGCGCGTGAACATCTCGTAGACGTCTTCGGGCATGCCCAGGTTCTCGATGTCGAGCTGCACGGTCGTGCGGTCCAGCACGCGCAGCACCACGCTCTCGCCGAACTGCGTGGGCAGCGTCGAGACGCGCAGGTCGATCAGCCGTCCGCCCACGGTGAGGGGAATGCGGCCGTCCTGCGGCAGGCGCCGCTCGGCAATGTTCATGCTGGACATGACCTTGATGCGCGAAATGATCGGCAGGGCCAGGCGCTTGGGCGGCGGCGCCATCTCGTACAGCACGCCGTCCACGCGGTAGCGGATGCGGAACTCCTTCTCGAAAGGCTCGAAGTGGATGTCCGAGGCGCGGTCGTTGATGGCCTGGTACAGCACGAGGTGGACGAAGCGGATCACCGGCGTGGAGCCGGCGGCCTCCTCGATGGCCGACTCGTCCTGCTCGTCCTTGACCGTCACGCTGTCGCCCGCTTCGGCCATGCCCGCTTCCAGGGCGGAGAGCATGCTGTTCACCGCCTCGCTGTCGTCGCCGTAGTACTGGTTGATGCGCGAGCGCACGTCCTCCTCCCGCGCCAGGAGGAAGCTGACGTCGCGCGTGAGCACGAACATCAACTCGTCCATCACCTGGGGCGTGATCATGTCGAACACCGCCAGTTCGACCGACTTGGGGCCGGCCGTGACGGGAATCACGTTGTACATGCGGGCCACGCTGGCGGGCACGCTCTGGATGACCTCGCGGGGTATGTCGGTGGCGGGAAGATTGATGACGCGCGCGCCCATGTAGTTGGCGATCAGATCCAGGACCTGATCCTCCTTCATGAGCCCCATGTCGATCAGCAGGTTGCGGAAGGGCTTGCCCGTGCGGGCGTGCTCGTCCTCCAGCTCCGCGAGCCGTTCGGGCGTCAGGAAGCGGCTCTCGGCCACGAGATCGATCAGCGGATCGCCTGTATGCTCGTCCGGCATGCTTGCCGTTCTCCGCGGCCCTTTACCGCCGCGCGCCGATTTCGCGCAGCTTCTGCGACACCGACTCGGGGTCCTGCGCCTTGGTAATGAGATCCTCGTACGAAATCTGGCCCGCCTGGTACAGCGCCATGAGGTGCGCGTCGAGCGTGATCATGCCCCACTTGGCGCCGGTCTGGATGTCGGAGGTGATGCGATAGGTCTTGCTGTCGCGGATGAGGGCCTGGATCGAGGGCGTCGTGATCATGATCTCGAACGCCGCCACGCGGCCGGGCCGGTCCTGGCGCACGAGCAGGAGCTGCGAGACCACGGCCACGATGCTCATCGACAGCTGCGTTCGCACCTGCTCCTGCTGGTTGGTCGGGAAGGCGTCCACGATGCGGTCCACGGTGCGCGCCGCGCCGGTGGTGTGCAGCGTGGCGAAAACCAGGTGCCCGGTTTCCGCCGCCGTGATGGCCGCCTCCATGGTTTCCAGGTCGCGCATTTCGCCCACGAGAATCACGTCCGGGTCCTGGCGCAGCCCGCGCACGATCGCCTCGTCGAAATTGGTCACGTCCACCCCGATCTCGCGCTGCGTGACGATGGACTTCTTGTGCGAGTGGTAGTATTCGATCGGGTCCTCGATCGTGATGATATGGCAGTCGCGCTCCACGTTGATCACGTTGATCATGCTTGCCAGGGTCGTGGTCTTGCCGGAGCCGGTGGGGCCGGTGACGAGGATCAGGCCGCGCGGCCGGAAGAGCAGCTCCTTAACCTGGTGGGGCAGCCCGATCTCTTCCAGCGACATGAGGTCGGTGGGGATCTGGCGCAGCACCAGCCCCACGCTGCCCTTGGCCCTGAGCACGCTCACGCGGAACCGCGCCGCCTGGCCGAAGCCGAAGCCGAAGTCCGTGCCGCCCCGCTCGCGCACCTTCTGCTGGTGCTCGGGCGAGGTGATGCTCTTCATGAGGCGTTCCGTGTCGTCCGGGGCCAGCACCGCCGTGTCCAGCACGCGCAGGCCGCCGTGGATGCGCAGCACCGGCGGGCTGCCCACCCGCAGGTGCAGGTCCGAGGCGCCTTCGTCCACGGCGAGCTGCAGCAGCTCGTTCATCTCGACTTCGGTGGAGGGCAGTTCGCTCATCAGTCCTGGTCTCCCATGGTTACGCGCAGCACCTCTGCGACCGTGGTTGTCCCGTTGGCCACCTTGCGCACCCCGTCTTCGCGCAGCGTCCGCATGCCCAGTTCCCGGGCCCGGCTTCGCAGCTGGGAGGCCGGGACCTTCTCGTAAATCATGCGCTGGATCTCGTCCGTCACCGTGAAGATCTCGAAGATGCCCTGGCGCCCGAAATAGCCCGAAAGCGAGCAGCGGTTGCAGCCGCGCCCCTGGTACAGCCGCGCCCCCGCCAGCCGCTCCGCGACCGGGCCCAGCGCGTTGATCTCGGTCATTTCCGGCTCGTATTCCTCGCGGCAGTCGTCGCACACGGTCCGCACCAGCCGCTGCGCCATCACCGCGCGCAGCGAGGAGGCCACCAGGAACGGCTTGACGCCGATGTCGAGCAGGCGCGTCACGGCGCTGGGCGCGTCGTTGGTGTGCAGCGTGCTGAACACCAGGTGCCCGGTCAGCGAGGCCTCCGTGGCGATGCGCGCGGTTTCCAGGTCGCGGATCTCGCCGATCATCACGATGTTGGGCGCCTGGCGCAGGATCGAGCGCAGGGCCGCGGCGAAGGTCATCCCGATGTCCTCGCGCACCTGCACCTGGTTCACGCCGGACATCTGGTACTCCACGGGATCTTCGACCGTGATGATCTTGCGGTCGGGACGGTTGATGTAGCCCAGGCAGGCGTAGAGCGTGGTCGTCTTGCCGGAGCCGGTGGGCCCGGTTACGAGAATGATGCCGTCGGGCAGCGTGATCAGGCGCTCGAACAGCTCCTGGTCGTCGGAAAGGAAGCCCAGCTTGGGCAGGCCCAGCGCCAGGTTCTGCTTGTCCAGGATGTGCATGACGATGCTCTCGCCGTGGTTGGTGGGAATGCTGGAAACGCGCAGGTCCAGCTCGCGCCCCATGATGTTGACCTCGATGCGCCCGTCCTGCGGCACGCGCTTCTCGGCGATCTTCATGGAGGCCATGATCTTGACGCGGCTGAGGATCGAGGACTGCAGGCGCTTGGGCGGACTGTCCATTTCGTGCAACACGCCGTCCACGCGGTAGCGCACCCGGAAACGGTTGGCCAGCGGCTCGAGATGAATGTCCGAGGCGCGCGAGCGGAAGGCCTCCAGGATGATCAGGCTGACCAGCTTGATGATCGGCGCGTCGGTGTCCGCCTCCGCCCCGTCCTGGGCCATGTCCTGCCGGGCGCTCACCGCCACGTCCACCGCGCCGTCGGCGATCTGGCTGAGCATGCTTTCCATGCTGGACTCGACGGTGTAGTAGCGGTCCAGCGCGACCTTGATCTCATGGCGCGCCGCGACCACGCCTTCCACGTTGCACTTGAGCAGATAGCGCAGCGTGTCGAGAATGTCGAAGTTGAGCGGGTCGCTCAGCGCCACGGTAAGCGTGTTGTCGTTCTGATAGACCGGCACGACGCCGTAGCGCCGCGCCACTTCGGCCGAAACCATTTCGCGCACCTCCAGGGGGATGTCCACCCCCTGCAGGCTGATCATCTCCATGCCGAACTGGTTGGCCAGGGCGGACAGCACCTCGCGTTCCGAGATGACGCCGGAGGCGACAAGCTGATCCACGATGGTCTTCTCGGCGGAGACGTGCGCCTGCCGCGCCTTCGCCACCTGCTCCGAAGTCACCAGGCCGCGCTCCAGCAGGATCTCGAGGACGTAGTCGTCGTTCGATGTCATGATGCAAACTCCGCCAAGCCTAGACGCCGGCGGGCCGCCAAGTCAAGCGCGCCCCCTACTTCAGCCGCTCGCGCAGGAGCCCGGCCACGACCCGCGGATTCGCGCGGCCTCCGCTCAGCCGCATCACCTGGCCCACCAGGCGCTGCAGCGCGGCCTGCTTGCCCTTGCGGTAATCGGCCGCCGCCGCTTCGTTCTCCGCGATCACGCGGTCCGCCAGCGCCCCCATCTCGCCGGCGTCGCTGACCTGCGCCATGCCGCGCTCGGCCACGATGCGGGCCGGATCGCCGCCCTCCGCGAACAGGACGGCAAAAACCTCCCTGGCGCCGGTCGAACCGAGCGTGCCGCCGTCCACCAGCGCCACCAGGTCGGCCAGCGCCCTGGGCGTGATGCGCGCGTCGGACGGGGCGAGGCTCCGCTCCGCCAGCAGGCGCTGCATCTCGGTCATGATCCAGTTCGAAACCGCCTTCGGGTTCGGCGACAGCCGCGCCGCCGCCTCGAAGAAGTCCGCCGACCGCGGGTCCGCCGTCAGCACGCCCGCGTCGTATTCCGGCAGCCCGTACTCCCGCGCCAGGCGCGCGCGGCGCGCGCGCGGCGGTTCGGGCAGCGCGGCGCGCCAGTCCTCCACCCAGGCCCGCGGCAGCGCCACGGGCAGCAGGTCGGGCTCCGGGAAATAACGGTAGTCGTGCGCGTATTCCTTCGATCGCATCCCCACGGTCACGCCCGCCGCGACGTCCCAGCGCAGCGTCTCCTGGCCGACCGCGCCGCCCGCTTCCAGCACTCCGACCTGGCGCGCGATCTCGTGGCGCAGCGCGTGGAGCACTTCCCGGAACGTGTTGCGGTTCTTGATCTCCGTCTTGACGCCCAGCGCCTTGCTCCCGGCCGGCCGCACGCTGCAGTTGACGTCGCAGCGCACGTTGCCCTGCTCCAGGTTGCAGTCGCTCACGCCGGCATACAGCAGGATCTCCTTCAGGGCCTGCAGAAAGGCGAAAGCCTCCTCGGGGGAATGCATCTCCGGCTCGGAAACGATCTCCATGAGCGGAACCCCCGCGCGGTTGAAATCCACGCCGCTGAAGCCCTCGAAATGCGTGTTCTTTGCCGTGTCCTCCTCCAGGTGAATGCGCTTCAGGGGTATCGGCCGGGACGCGCCCTCCACGTCGATCGCCACGGCCCCGCCCAGGCACAACGGCCGGTCATACTGGGATATCTGGAAGTTCTTGGGCATGTCGGGATAGAAATAGCTCTTGCGGTCGAACTTGCTGTACGGACTGATCTCCGAACCGACCATGAGGCCGGTCACGACCGTCAGCCGCACGGCCTCGCGGTTGACCACGGGCAGCGTTCCGGGATAGCCCAGGCAGACGGGACAGACCTGCGAATTGGGCTCCGCGCCGTAGCGGGTGCCGCAGCCGCAGAACAGCTTGGACCTCGTCCGCAGCTGCACGTGCACCTCAAGCCCTATGGACGGTATGTAATCCATCGCTCTTTGCGCTTTTCCGCCGGACCCGCCTTCAACGCCGGCGCCGGCCGCGCCTTCCCGCCCGCGCCCCGGCCCTTCACGGGCCCGCCGCCGGCCGGGAGGCGGACGCCTCGTACGCATGCCCGACCCTGAGCACCTTCTCCTCGCCCAGCGCCGGGCCCAGGATCTGCAGCCCGACCGGCAGGCCGTCCGCCGACGACCCGCACGGCACCGACATGCCGCAGATGCCGGCAAGGTTGGCCGTGACGGTGTAAATGTCGCCCAGGTACATCTTCAGCGGGTCGTCCGCGGCCTCGCCGAGCCGCCAGGGCAGCGACGGCGCCACCGGCGCCAGGAGCGCGTCGCAATGCGCGAACGCCTTCTCGAAATCGCGGCGGATCAGGGTGCGCACCCTCTGCGCCGTGAGGTAGTAGGCGTCGTAATACCCGCTGCTCAGAACGTAGGTCCCCAGGATCACGCGCCGCTTGACCTCCGCGCCGAATCCCTCCGCCCGCGTCCGGCAATACATGGTCATGGGATCGCTTTCCGCGCGCGCGCGGCGGCCGTAGCGCACCCCGTCGAAACGCGCCAGGTTGGCGGAAGCCTCGGCGGCGGCGATGACGTAGTAGGTCGCGATGGCGTACTCGGTGTGCGGCAGGCTCAGCTCCGCCACCTCGGCCCCCAGCGCGCGGCACTGTTCGATCGCCGCGCGCACCGGGGTTTCCACCTCCGGCGCCAGCCCGCCCACGAAATACTCGCGCGGAATGCCGAGCTTCATTCCGCGCAGATCGTCCCGCAGCGCGGCGCCGTAGTCCGGCACCGGCGCGTCCAGGCACGTGGAATCCATGCAATCCGCGCCCGCCATGACCTGCAGCATCAGGGCCGCGTCGCGCACGTCCGCGCTGAGCGTGCCGATCTGGTCGAGCGACGAGGCGAAGGCCGTCAGGCCGTAGCGGGAAACGCGGCCGTAGGACGGCTTCAGGCCCACGCAGCCGCAGAACGCCGCGGGCTGGCGGATGGAGCCGCCCGTGTCCGTGCCCAGGGCCACCACGGCCTCGCCCGCCGCCACGCAGGCCGCCGCGCCGCCGCTCGAGCCGCCGGGCACGCGCTCCGGGTCGCGCGGATTGCGCGTGACCTGAACAGCCGAGTTCTCCGTGGTCGAACCCATGGCGAACTCGTCCATGTTGGTGCGGCCCGCGAACACGGCGCCCTCCGCGCGCAGGCGGGCCACGGCCGTGGCGTCATAGGGCGCGACGTAGCCCCGCAGGATGCGCGACGCGCAGGTGCACGGCTGGCCGCGCACGTTGAGCACGTCCTTCACCGCCACCGGCACTCCCAGCAGACGGCCCTCGTTGCCGGCCGCGCGCCGCGCGTCCGCGGCCCGCGCCTGCCCGAGCGCGTCTTCCTCGTCCACCCACAGGTACGCCCCGATGCCCCCGTCCGTCGCCCGGATCCGCCCCAGCACATCGCGCACCAGCTCCTCGGAGCTGCACTCGCCGCGGCGCAGCCGCGCCAGCGCCGCGTGCGCGGTGGGAAGCGCTCTGTTCACGGGCTCAGCCATTTCTTTCGCCGGCGGGGCGAAGCGCCCCGCCGCCTGCCATGCCTCCCGAACGGACAGCGACCGCCTTCACGCCGGGCGCCACTGCGCTCACTCCACGATCTGCGGCACACGGAAAAGCCCCTGCACCACGGCCGGCGCGTTGGCCATCACTTCGCCGCGGTCCAGGCCCGGACGCGGCGCGTCGTCGCGGAACACGTTCCGCACGGCCACGGCGTGCGCCGTGGGCTCGATGCCGGACGTGTCCGGCTCGCGGATTTTCCTGACGTAGGCGACCACCTCGTCAAGCTGCCGCTGGAACCTGGCCTGCTCTTCCGGCGTCAGATCGATTCGCGCCAGCCTCGCAACGTAGGCCACGTCAATCGCCGCCGCGTCCGCCCCCCGTCCCTCTTCGCTCGTCACAACGCCTCCCGTCTCAGGCAACCAGCCGGAACAGCACCCACAGCAGCACCGCCAGCGCCGCCAGGCTCACGACGATGGCCTTGTTTCTCTGGATGCGGCGCTCGTGCCGGAAAGGCCGCGTCGCGTCCAGCCCGTGCGCCATGAGATAGCTGACAAAGCGGTCGTTGCGCGCAGCCTCGCCGGCGCGCTCGGACACGGCGCGCAAGGCGCGGTCTTCGTCCGCCGCCGGCGTCCGGCGGCGCCGCGCGGTCCCGGGCGCCCGCCGGGGCGCGGGGGACGCGGACGGCGCGGCCGGCGGCGCGCCGGCCGGCGGCGCTTTCCCGGCGCTTCGCGCCAGCGTCTCGATCGTGCTGTCGAGCGCGTCGATCTCGCGCGCGATGCGCTTCAGACGCCTGTCCAGGATGGACTTCCTCTTGAGCATCTAGAACACCACGCCCGACGCCAGCAGCCAGGCCACGAACAGCGCCAGCGCCATGACGATTCCGGGCAGGCTCACGGCCAGGCCCACCTTGAGCCAGTAGCCGAAACTCTTGCGGCCCTCGCTTCCGAAACGCACGACCTCCTCCGCGGAGCCGGCCGGCGCGGATACCCGGTGCCAGCCCGCCGCCTCGATCCGCGCCATGGCCTTGCGGTACATGGCCTGCGCGTTGCGCACCAGCGCCAGCGCGCGGTCCAGCTCGCGGGCGAACTCCTCGTCGGACCACTTGTCCTCGTTGACGGCGCGCAACTCGGCCAGCGCGTCCGCGAAACGCGCGCGGGTCTCGCCCAGCAGCTCGGCCATGCGCGTCGCCTGCACCTCGTCCTTCTCAATGCCCACGATGCCGGAGCCCAGCGCCTCGATGACGGTCTTCTTGCCCGACTCGTACTCCTCCTGCTTGCGCGTGAGGCTTTCCAGTTCGTGCTTCTCCTTCTCGAGCAGGTCCTGGCGCCGCCGCAGTATTTCCATCTCCTGCACCGTGGCGGCCATCTGCCCGCTCGTCGCCTTCTGGTGGCGCGCCAGCCCCTCCGCGTCGGGGCCCGGGCGCGGCGCGGCGCGCGTTCCGGCGGCCGCGCGCGCCGCGCCGTCGGACTGCAGCAGGTCGTCGTCGAAGAAGTCGCTCGTCATCTTGTTCCCTCCAGGTCGGCGATGCGTTGTTTCAACATTCCGTTTTCGCGGCGCAGGGCTTCCAGCTCCGCCCGCGCCTCCCGGCGATCCGCCTCCAGGATCGAAGCGGCGAAAAGCTGTTCCGCCAGGCGCATGCGGTTGAGAATCATGGCCCGCTTCTCGGTGTCCGGCCGCAGCTCAAGATAGCGGCGGTAATGATACACCGCTCCCAGATAATCCTTCTCCCGGTCGTGCCGCAGAAGCGCAACGTCAAGATGCGCGCGCACCAGGCCCGGGTCGCGGGCCAGCGCCTTCGCGTACATCTCCACGGCGCCGCGCGCGTCGCCCTGCGCGGCCGTGGCCGCGGCCCGCCGCATCAGCGGGTCCTGGCGGTCCGCCGCGTCCCGACGCCCCGCGCCGCCGCGGCAGCCGCCCAGCAGAACCGCGGCCAGCACCGCGGCGGTTGCAGCCATCCGTCCCATGTGACGCGAACGCCTCCCGCCCGTCCCGGGCCCGCCGCCGCCCGCAATCAGAACAGCGTATAGATGAACGGCGCGGCCGTCTGCCCGGTCACGACCAGCAGCGCCAGCAGGAGCAGCACCAGCACGATGGGCACGATCCACCAGGCCTTGTTGTGCCAGGCAAACGCCAGCAGCTCGGCCAGCAGCTTTCCCAGATGCCGCAGGAAGCGCATGCTCAGTCCAGAACGTAGTCCCGCCGCCAGTCCCGCTCCTCGCGCCAGGGCGGCTGCTCCTTCTTGTCCAGCACGAACGACTCCAGCACGAGATAGTCCATCTCCGTGCGCATGAAGCACGCGTACGCGTCTTCCGGCGTGCACACGATCGGCTCGCCGCGCACGTTGAAGGACGTATTGATTACTATGCCATAGCCCGTCCGTTCCTCAAAGGCCTTTATGATGTCGTAGTAGGGCGCGTTCGTCTCCCGGTCCACGGTCTGCACCCGGGCCGAGCAGTCCACGTGGGTCACGGCGGGAATGTCCGAGCGCGTCGCGTTGATCAGCTCGCGGATGCCGTCCGCGCCCGGCCCGGCGGCGCGCGCCGTGAGACGGTCGCGCCGCACCGGCGCCACCAGCAGCATGTAGGGCGACGGCCGGTCCAGCTCGAAGAAGTCGCTCACGCGCTCCGCCAGGCAGGTCGGCGCGAAGGGCCGGAACGACTCGCGGAACTTGATCTTGAGGTTCATCAGCGACTGCATCTTGGGCGAGCGGGCGTCGCCGATTATCGACCGGTTGCCGAGCGCCCGCGGCCCGAACTCCATGCGGCCCTGCACCAGCCCGATCACGTTCTGCCCGTCAATCAGCCGCGCGACGGCCGCCGCCCGCTCGTCGTCCGCCAGCTTGCGCGCCGGATAGCCGCGCGCGCGGAGGAAGCTCTCGATCTCCCCGTCCGAAAACGCCGGCCCCAGGTACGCGCCGCGCATGCCGTCGCGCGCCCCCTCCGCGCGGCGCGGATGGCCCAGCGCCATGTGCCAGACGGCCAGGGCCGCCCCGACCGCGCCGCCGGCGTCGCCGGCCGCGGGCTGGATCCAGATATCCTCGAACGGACCCTCGCGCAGCAGCCGGCCGTTGGACACGCAGTTGAGCCCCACGCCGCCGGCGACGCACAGGCGCGTCTCGCCCGTGAGCCCGTGAACGTGCCGCGCCATGCGGCCCACGATCTCCTCGGTCACCGCCTGGATGGACCGCGCCAGGTCCATCTCGCGGCGCGTGATCTCCGCCTCCGGACGGCGGGGCGGGCCGCCGAACAGGCGCTCGAAACGGCCGTTGGTCATGGTCAGGCCGTCCAGGTAGCCGAAATATTTCAGATTCAGGCGGAACGACCCGTCCGCGCGCAGGTCCAGCAGCTCGTCCCTGATGACGTCCGCGTATTTCGGCTCGCCGTACGGGGCCAGACCCATCAGCTTGTATTCGCCCGAGTTGACCTTGAAGCCCGTGAAATAGGTGAAAGCCGAATAGAGCAGTCCCAGCGAGTGCGGAAACCGCAGCTCCTGCAGCAGTTCCAGGCGATTGTCGCGCCCGTGCCCGAGGCTGCTCGTGCCCCATTCGCCCACGCCGTCAACCGTCAGCACGGCCGCGCCGGGAAACGGCGAAGGGAAAAAGGCGCTGGCGGCGTGCGACTCGTGATGCTCCGGGAAGTACATGGCGGGCGGAGTCCTGACGCCGACCTGCTCGAGCGCCTTCTCGATCTCCAGCGGAATCCACAGCTTCTGCCTCAGCCACAAGGGCACGGCCATCATGAACGAGCGTATTCCCAGCGGCGCCACGCCGAAGTAGGTCTCGAGAATCCGCGCGAATTTGAGGATCGGTTTGTCGTAGAAGGCCACCGCGTCCGGGCCCGCCGCGCCGATTCCCCCCTCGGCCAGGCAGTAACGCACGGCGTTGACGGGGAAGCCCGCGTCGTGCTTCCTGCGCGTGAAACGCTCTTCCTGCGCGGCCGCCACGATCTCGCCGTCGCGCACCAGCGCCGCCGCCGAGTCATGATAGAACGCGCTTATTCCCAGGATATTCACCCGCAACCCTCGGCCTTGACTTGCGCCCCGACCTCAATACTGCCGCGTGTAATGCTCCGGACCCGACACCGGCTTGCGCGCGTGCCAGTAACTCTTTTCGGCGCCGGGACACTTCCGGGCAAGGGGGTCCTTTCCAAGCAGCACCAATACCGCCCGCGCGAACGTGAAGCATATATAGAAGAAGGGCGCGAGCAGGATCCAGGTCAGCGCGACGCCCGCGCCTTTGGCCAGCAGCAGCCCGCCCCGCCTGAAAGCCCGGTAGAGCGGCGGAACGAACAGCCCTCCCACGGCAACGATCCCCGCCGCCGAAAACGCGATCGCCGCGATAACGGTCTTGTGGAAGACCAGGAGCAGAAGCGCCCCCGCGCCCGCCGCCGCCGCCGCCTCGATCAGGGCCCGCCGCCGCCGGACGCCGGCGTTCTCCCGCGCGCCGCCGGTATTCTTCCGCTCCCGCCACGGCCAGACAGCCGCCGCCACCGCCGCGGAACGCTCCAATGTATTCATTCGCGCCGTCCTTCCCCGGGAAAACGAGCGAAGAATAATCTCAGACGCCTCTCCGGCCTGTCAAGCGCGCCCGAACGGTCCCGCGCCCGCGGATCACGGCTGTGTCATGCACGTTCCTTGCTCCGCGGCCGCGCATGCCCCGACTGTAACGAGGCTCACAGATCTTGCCAACCGGCTTGCGGCGCGGCAGAATGCGGCGCATGAAACGGAAGCGGGGCGAGTCCGGCGGTCTCGCGGACGGTTCGTGGGAAAGCGCCGCGCGGCAGGTGGGCGGCAGCCTGCTTTCCGTCATCATGCCCGCCTTCAACCTCGGTCCCACCATCGCCGCCAACGTGCGCAAGGTCCACGCGCTTTTCGCCGGACGCCTGCCGTTTGAAATCGTCGTCGTGGACGACGGCAGCGCCGACAACACGCGCCGGCAGATCGAGGAGGCGGCCGCGCTCTTTCCGGAACTGCGGCCGGTCTTCCTGCCCCGGAACCTGGGCAAGGGCGCCGCCCTCGCGCGCGGCTTCCGGGCCTCGCGCGGCAGCTACGTGCTGCTCCTCGACGCCGATCTCGACCTGGCGCCCCATCACGTCCTGCGGTTCTTCGAGATCATGGAAACGCAGGGCGCCGACGTCGTCATCGGCTCCAAGCTGCACCCGGATTCGGTGCTGAACTATCCGCGGCGCCGACGCCTGGCCAGCGCGGTCTACTACGGCCTGGTGAAGCTGCTGATCGGGCTGCCCATCCACGACACGCAGACCGGCATCAAGCTGTACAAGCGCGAAGTCCTGGAATGGGTGGTGCCGCGCATGCTGGTCAAACACTTCGCCTTCGACCTGGAACTGCTGGCCATCGCGCACGAAAGAGGGTACCGCGTGGCCGAAGCGCCCGTGCGCCTCGAGTTCCGCGGCAAGTGGGGCAGCCTGGGCTGGTCGTCCGTCAAACAGGTCATGCACGACACCCTGGCCATCTTCTACCGCACCAAGATCCTGCGCTACTACCAGACGATCCAGCACACGGAGATGCCTTCGCCGCCGCCGCCGGTTTCCATCGTCGTCGCCTATCCGGCGCCGTCCCCTTTTCTCGCCGAGTGCCTGGCCGGCATCGCGGCCCAGACCTACGCGAACTACGAAGTCATCCTTCTGCCCGACGCCGCCCACCCTCTGCCCGGGATTCCCGCCCCGACGTCCCGCTCCGCGGAACCGTCCGTCTCCGCTTCCGGCGCCTCTCACGAACAGCCGACAGCCGGCAACCGACAACCGGCGGCACTCCCCCCTCCCCGCGTCATCCCCACCGGCCCCCTGCGCCCCGCGGAGAAGCGCAACGTCGGCATCGGGGAGGCGCGCGGCGCGATCGTCGCGTTTCTGGACGACGACGCCTTTCCCTCGGAGGACTGGCTCGAGCACGCGCTGGTGTATTTCGCGGACCCGGAGGTCGCCGCCGTGGGCGGACCCGGCGTTACGCCGCCCGGCGATCCGCCGCGGGCCCGGCTCGGCGGCAACGTCCTGTCGAATCCCCTCGTCTCGGGCCGCCAGCGCTGCCGCTACACGCCCACGCGCGTGCAGGCGATCGACGACTATCCGAGCTGCAACCTGCTGGTGCGCAAGGAAACGCTTGACGCCCTGGGAGGGTTCCGCACCGATTTCTGGCCCGGAGAAGACACGTACCTGTGCCTCGAAATCGTCAAGCGCCTGCGCCGCAAGATCATGTACGACCCGCGGGCGCTGGTCTACCACCACCGCCGGCCCCTGTTCGGCCCGCACCTGCGGCAGATCGCGCGCTACGCGCTGCACCGCGGCTATTTCGCGCGGCGCTTCCCGGAGACTTCGCGCCGCTTTTCCTACATGCTGCCTTCGCTGTTCGTGCTCGGGGTTGCCGGCGGCGCGGCGGCATCCGCGGCATGGACCTGGCTCAGGCTGCCGTACGCCGCGGCGCTCGGCTTCTATGTCCTCAGCACGCTGGCCGCCACGCACAGCCTGTCCAATCCGCCGGCCTGGGCCCTGGCCTGGAGCGGCGTGGTGCTCACGCACGCCGTCTACGGCGCGCGGTTCCTGCAAGGCTTCTTCTCGCGCCGCATGCCGTCGGAGCGCCGGCGCTTCGATCATGCGTCGGAGGCGGAGCGATCATGAAAGTCATGATCGCATATCCCCCCCTGCCTTCGCCCAAGGGAGTGCCGCTGCTTTCGCAGAACCGCCAGTTCCAGTGGTTCAACAAGCCGACCTACATCTACCCGGTCATTCCGGCCTGCGCGGCAACCATGGCCCGCGACGCCGGCCACGACGTGTGCTGGGCCGACGGCATCGCCTCGAAATGGACCCCCGCCGAGTTCGAGCGCCGCTACGCGGCGTTCGCGCCGGACGTCTGCCTGATCGAGTCCAAGACGCCGGTCATCAAGGCCCACTGGCGCATCGCGCGCCGGCTCAAGGAAATCCATCCCTCCGGCCTGATCGCGCTCTGCGGCGACCACGTCACCGCCCTGCCCGAGGAAAGCCTGAACAACTGCCCCGCCGACTTCGTGATCGCCGGCGGGGACTACGACTTCGCGCTGGTCGACCTGCTGGCCTGCCTCGCGAAGGCCGGCGCCGCGGGCGGATCGCTCCCGCTTTCCGCCCTCCGCCCGCCGCCCGGCCTGTACTACCGCGACAACGGCGCCGTCCGCAATACCGGACCGTTCCGGCTCACGCGCGACCTGAACGCGCTGCCGCGCATCGACCGCGACCTCACGCAGTGGAAGCTCTACGCCTTCGAGAACGGCAACTTCAAGCACACGCCGGGCGCCTACACCATGGCCGGCCGCGACTGCTGGTGGGGCAAGTGCGCCTTCTGCTCGTGGACCAGCCTCTACGGAAGCTGGCGCGCCCGCGCGCCGCAAAGCCTGCTGGACGAGGTGGGCGAACTGATCGAGCGCCACGGCGCGCGCGAGATCTTCGACGACACGGGGTCGTTCCCGGCGGGGAAGTGGCTGCGCGAATTCTGCGAAGGCATGATCGCCCGCGGCTACCACAAGCGCGTGGTCATGGGCTGCAACATGATCCCCGGCGTGCTCTCCCAGGAGCTGTACGATCTCATGGGCCGCGCAAATTTCCGGTTCGTGCTGTTCGGGCTGGAGTCGGCCGACCAGGCGACTCTGGACCGCATCAACAAGTGCGGCAAAGCGCGCGATATCGAGAACTCGATGCGCATGGCCAAGCAGGCCGGATTGGAGCCGCACGTGACGTGCATGGTGGGCTATCCCTGGGAAACGCGGGAACAGGCCCGCGCCACGGTCGCGCTGACGCGCCGCATGTTCGATCGCGGGCACATCGACTCCCTGCAGGCCACGATCGTGATTCCGTACCCGGGCACGCCGCTGTTCAAGGAGTGCGACGCGAAGGGCTGGTTGCGGACAAAGGACTGGGACCGCTACGACATGCGCGAGCCCATAATGAAGACCGAGATGAGCGACGAGGAGATC
>VGWJ01000018.1 GCA_016873635.1 Lentisphaerota bacterium
CACGCGCAACGGCGCCGGAGCCGTGCTCAAGTACTGGAAGGACAAGTCCGGGACGCCGGAGCACGTGGATTTCCATATGACCACCCGCGCGATCTGGGACCGGGAGTACAAGCCGCTGCTCTTTCCCTTTGACCGCGAGCGCGTGGGCGACGTGAAGGCGCAGCGCGAGAATCTCGCCAGGTGGCGCGCACAGGGCAAGTGGACTTTCTTTGGCGGTACGCTCGTGTGGGAGAACATGCGGGCCAGCATGGGTGACTACGCCATGTACATGGCGCTGGTGGAGGATCCGGACTGGATCCACGACTTCTGCCGCACGATGACCGACCTGTACAAACAGTGCTACACGATCCTCTTCGCCGAGGCCGGGCTGCCCGACGGCATTTGGATCTACGAGGATCTCGGATACAAGGACCGCCTCTTCTGCAGCCCCAGCGTGCTGGAGGAACTGATCTTTCCCTACTTCAAGGAGATGGTGGACTTCTTCCACGGGCGCGGCTTGCCCGTCATTCTGCACTCCTGCGGCTATCAGGAACCGGCACTGCCGCTGATCGTGCAGGCCGGATTCGACGGCCTGCATCCGATGGAGGTCAAGGCCGGGAACGACATCTTCAAGTTCGCGGAACGCTACGGCGACCGGCTGCTGTTTGTCGGCGGGCTAGACGAGCGTATTCTCGAGACCCGCGACCGGACCGTCATCCGCCGCGGCGTCACCGGCTTCATGGACGGCATGAAAGCCCGCGGCGCGCGCTTCGTGTATGGCTCGGATCACTCGCTCTCCACCAACATCGACTACGCGGACTATCTCTACTCGCTGGAGGTCTATCGCGAGCACCAGGCGCGGTAGGCGGCGACGGAGAATGCCTATGACCATAATCATTTTGCAAAGGGAGATCGTACGATGAAAGCAGGATATTGGTTCACGGCGGTGGTGGTCAGTACGCTGGCGGTTCAGTGTATCGGGGCGGAGTCGGCTGTCCGTCCGCAGGACTTGTTGAAGGAAACCTTTCATGCATCCGTGACCGACTGTGGCGGGTGGCATTTCCTGCTGGCTTATGCGGCGTCATCCGGGATCGGGCTCGCGATGGCGCGCGCCGTTCCCGGCAGGCGCTTGGGGGCCTGGACCGTGGCTACCGATGACACCAGGCTCACCGTCGGCGCGACGGATGAGGGGCAACTGTGCCTCTACGAACTCAGCATCCGGACATCAAGATGGGCATTGACCGCGGGACGGCGATGAACTGGTATGTGCTGTCGGATATGCCGCGCGGGGCGCCACCGGAGGGAGCGGCAGAAATGAATGAAGCAACTTGACCTGAGCGCAAAGCGGCGGGTGCGGTGGGCGGAAGGGCGTCCGCGGAGGAAGGACCGGTCAAGACCGGGTGCTCGGCGGGTTGCACCCGCTCAGCGGGCGACAGGACTCGATTGCTGTCGGCTGCAATCGATATCAGTCGGATGAAACAGGAGCGAACATCACATGACCAACCGTGAACGCTGCATCAAGACCTTGCTGTGCGAGAAGACCGACCGGGCGCCCTTGCCGATGTGGCTGGGATTCAGCCCATGGGGGCTGACGAACATCCGGTGGCAGCAGGAATCCGGCATCGCCGATCTGGATGTCGCGAAGTACTTCGGCTTGGAGCCGTTTTTCCAAATACCGCCATCGCACCTGGGGCCGGTGCCAAGTTTCGACTGGAAAGTGTTCGAGGAAACGGACGTGTATACTGTCAGCCTTGACTGGCGTGGCATCACGACGCGCAGTTGGCGCGACAACAGCGGCATGCCGGAGTACATCTCGCATCCGGTGAAGACTCCCGCGGACTGGGCCAGGTACAAGGCGGAGCGACTCCAGAGAGATCAGCTCCCGGTACGTCTGCCGGACCTCAAGAAATTCGCCGCGGGGGCCGCGGTCGCGGATGCGCCGGTGCAATTGGGGTCCTATCCATGGGGCATGTTCGGGACAGCGCGCGACGTACTGGGGGTCGAGTACCTGCTTGTGGCTTTCTACGACGAACCGGACATGGTCCGCGACATCATGCAGACCTACACCACGATCTGGCTCGACGTCTACGAGGAGATTGTCAAGGTCGTCCCGGTGGATCACATTCATATCTGGGAGGACATGTCCGGCAGGCAGGGATCGCTGATCTCCATGGCGATGGTTCACGAGTTCATGGGGCCCGAATACGACCGCATGGCCGCCTTTGCCGCGCGGCACAAGATTCCCATCATCTCTGTGGATACGGACGGGTTGGTGGATGAGTTGGTCCCCGCGTTCCTGCGGCACGGCGTCAATGCCTTCATGCCATTCGAAGTCCAGGCCGGAAACGACATCATCGCCTACCGCAAGCAGTATCCGAAGCTCGGCATCATGGGCGGGCTCGACAAGCGCGCGCTGGCCGCGGGGAACCCGGAGATGCATCGCGAGCTTGATCGCGCCGAGCAGATGCTCGCCCTCGGCGGCTGGGTGCCGGGCTTTGACCACATTATCCCGCCGGACGCCACGTGGGACAACTTCGAGTATTTCATGGACCATTTGAGGAAGATGGTGTTTAAGGAATAAGCGAGGTGTCTGAAGAGATGGATTTGCCTGGCCGGGAACCGGTCAGCAATCAGGGAAGGGCTTTACCCATGATTCGCCAACGTCTCGCCGCAGCAATGAAGACATACACCGTGGCTCACTTGGGTTGTGGCGGGCGCGGCACGGACCACGTGCGGGCTCTGGCGGCGTGCAAGCCTCGGCTGAAGCTGGCTGCTCTCTGCGACCTGGATTCCGGACGCCTGAATGCCGCGTCCGCGTCGATTGGCGGAGGCCCGGCTCCGTACACGGATGTCGATGCCATGCTGGCGAAGGAGAAGCCGGACATATTCAGCTTCTGCACCCAGCCGAACACGCGCCTGGCCCTTGTGGAGGCCGGGGTCCGCCACGGCGTGAAGGGAATTGTGATGGAGAAGCCGATGGCGCTGTCGGTGCAGGATGCCCGGACATTGTGCAGGACCGCGGACAAGGCCGGGGTAAAGCTGGTCGTCTCGCACCAGCACAAGTACGGCAAGCACTGGCAGAAGGTCAGGGAGATCGTCGCGTCCGGCAAGCTCGGCCGGGTACGCACAATTCACGCGACGAGCCTGGGCTGGATGCAGCACTACGCAACGCACCTGATCGACTACTCCATGTGGCTGAACGACTACAGCCCTGTGGTGAAAGTCGCCGGCCACATACACGGCCGGGATCATTTCGCCACGTGGGAATCGCATCCCTCGCCGGGCTATTTCATGGGTCACATGGTGTTTGCCAACGGCGTGCACGGCTACGTGGAATGCGGAACGTTCACCCCGGAGCAGGAACCCGGTATTTCCTTCTGGATGAACGCCGGAGCCACCGTGGTTGGCACGGAAGGCATCGCGCGAGTCATTGTCGGCAGAGGCTGGGAGGCCGTGACCCGCGATGGCGTATTCAGCGGCCACGACGCAAGTTTCGACGGAGTGAAGGACTCGATTCCGCTGCACCTGGAGGTTGCCGACTGGCTGGACGACGAGGCCAGGTTGCATAGCTGCCGGGGTGAACTCGCGTGCCACGGGTTCGAGGTCATGATGGCTATCTGCCTGAGCGGCCTTGAGCACAAGCCAGTCGATTTGCCTCTGTCGCGCAACGACGACGTCACGGCGCGCATGCTCGCGGAGGTGCCGGCATAGTGGGCGGAAACAAAGGGAAGGATGACACGATGATTCTGTTCGGCGGACCGGTATTCACTTCGTCGCAGGACCCCTGGGAACTGGCTGACGCGCACCGGCGTTTCGGGTACACGGCGGCGTACTGCCCGGAGATCGCGGCAGGCGACCGCGACCGGATCAATGCCGTGCGCGAGGCGTTCGGACGGGCCGGCATTGTGATCGCCGAGGCGAACGAGTGGTGCAGGCTTTTGTCTTCCAACCAGGCCGAAGCCGCGGCCAACATGGAACGCGTGTGCGGCAAACTGGCGCTGGCGGACGAGGTTGGCGCCCTGTGCACCGTGGACTTCCTGGGCACGTACGACTGGGGCACCGCGTTCGGGCCCCACCCCATGAACCTGGCTGCCGAGGGATTCGACGCCGCGGTGCAACTCGTGAGGAAGGTCGTGGACACCGTGAAACCCCGCCGCACAAGGTTCGCGCTGGAAATGATGCAGTGGGTGGTTCCGGACAGCGTCGATTGCTATGTCGACCTGTTGAAGGCCGTTGACCGGCCGGCGTTCGGGGTCCACCTGGACCCCGTGAACATCATCGTTTCGCCGCGCCAGTACTTCGATACGGCGTCGCTGCTGCGCGACTGTTTCGCGCGGCTGGGACCGAACATTGTTTCCTGCCATGCCAAGGACCTGCGCCTGCGTAACGAACTCGCCCTTCATCTCGACGAGGTCAGGCCCGGCACCGGGAACCTGGACTACAAGGCGTACCTGCAGGGGCTTGCCGGTCTGGGCAGGGATGTGCCGCTGATGCTGGAGCACCTGTCCACGGCGGCCGACTACGCCTCGGCCCTCGCGCACCTGAAATCGCTCGCGCCGGCATGAGGCCGGCCGGCACAGGGAATCGATTGGGGGACCGGCGCCGCGGTAACTTCTATTTTCAGGGTTGACCCCGACTCCGTGCCGTTCTCCTCTATGCCGTGAATTCCTCGAAAATGGCCGCGGCGTTCTCCGTGGGCGTCCCCGGCTGAAGGAACTTGGACGGGGCCAGGATGTAGCCGCCGCCGCGGCTCATTTCCGTCCTCAGGCGGCGAATCTCCGCCGCGAGTTCCCTCGGTTTGCCAAACTGGATGATGCTCTGGCTGCCCAGTCCGCCCATGAAGGTGATCTTGTCGCCCCAGCGCCGCTTCAACTCATACGGATTCATGTCCCGGGCTTCGGGCTGCAGGCTCTCGAGAACATCCAGCCCGATATCGACAAGGTCCGGAATGAGCGGACTCACGCTGCCGCATACGTGTTCGATGACCAGCTTGTCGCGCGCGTGAATGTATTCGTACAGTTTCGCGTAGCGCGGCTTGAAAAGTTCGCGCCAGCGTTCGGGCCCTATGATCACGCCGCGCTGGTCGCTCCAGTCGTCACCCAGGAAAACGGCGTCCACCTCCGGGAGCGTCTTGCAGATATACTCAATCCACACGTAGAACTGCTCCATGATGCGGTCGAGCAGAGCCTCGTAAAACGCGGTCTCGCACGCGACATCCATCATCACGTTCTCGAATCCGCGCAGGCCCCAGCTGGTTTCAAACAGGCCCCACCCGAGCCAGGTCGTCAGGAACGTCTTGCCCTTCTTCTCGCGGCATATCTTCTGCGCCTTTTCGATCCAGGCCGCGTCGCCGTAGAAGGCCTCGGGCGCCGGCCATCGGTAGCCGGCGAGCGTGGGCTCGGGCAAAGCGGGGACTTCCAGGTGAAACACGCGCTGGTCGGTCCGCCAGACGGAACCGTAGGGATCCCGCTGCCGGTGCGGCACCCCGGTGGGCTCTTTCCGGTCGCCGTTGACCAGGTCGGTCCATTCGACGAAGGTCTGGATCCTCTCTCGCCATTGCCGTCCTCCGTAGTGGACGTCCAGGCGTTGAGCCACCTCCTCGTCGATGGTAAGCCAGTACGGAACGGGACTCGTCTCCTGATGCCGGATCTGCGCCAGGACAATCGCGCGATTTGTCTCCTTCGATCCCGAGCGGATCCGGCGTTCCTGGTCGGCACGAGGATTTGTCTGGCTTGTCATATCGTTTCCCCACATCGACTCGCGTTCTGCGGCACGGCGCTATCGCGGGCGGCCGCAGGCGCAATATGTCGTGATCGTCTTTCGCGTCCTCCCGCTTAGGTCCCCAGTTCGACCCAGTACCGCCGCTGCCAGCCTTCCAGGCGCAGCACCCGGAAACCGCCTTCGCGTTGCCAGGTCAGCGGGATGTCGAGCGTGTACCAGCCATCCAGGCGCCAGTCGCAGAGCCTCGCTTCGGGCTCGGCGCCGCCCGCCACGCGGATCGCCGCCGTCCGCCATCACCTTGTCAAGGACCTTCTGGACATTGTCGCCGATGGGCATGCCCACGTGGGCGCTGCACAGCGTCAGGCCGAGATCCTTGAAGAGCCTGGCGGCGTCCCCGGCCGTAAAGCCGGCGGGATAGCCGGCCGTCTCGATGCCGGCATAACCCATCTCGGCGATCCGGGCCAGAGTTCCTTTGAAGTCCTTGTCGAGATATTCCCGCACTGTGTAAAGCTGAACCGCAACGGGCGCCGACATGTCCAGTCTCCTTTCAATCCGCCATTTGGATGCGATGGCGCAAAACACTTCCCCGATGCTCGCGCAAAGTCAGATAAACCTAGACCTGCGGAGCTTCGTCAACCGTTGCAGGATTGTCAACGTAATGCTCATTTTCATGGTCATGTGCGCGGCTGCTTCAACGCAGCGCCCCGAGCGGCAGGGTTATCGAGGGGGCGAAGCCGGGGTTCTGGTTCGCCGCCCCTCCCCAACCGATACATTCCCACACGCGGCCCTGTTCCGCCTTCAGGTGCCTGACCCAGCCGTCGCGGATGGCGCAGGCGTGTGCGGGATAAGCGTCCTTCAGGACGGCCAGCAGCCAGCCGACCGGCGCGTGCCAGTAGGCGCCGTTCTGGTAGCGGTTCCCGGGGGTCGCGGCGCGCTCCCACGCGGAGGTCGCCGAAGCGCTCAAGGATACCGGCACATGACGCAATGCGCCCTGGAATTCGATCTCGCCGTCCTTTTCCAGCGCACGGACAATCGTCCGCAACAGCCGCTTCTTTGCCGCCCCCTTGATGACGCCGCAATAGATCGCGTAGATGGAGCCCCACACGTCGGGCTGGCCGGAGATGCCGGTGGCCGCCTTGAGCCAGCCGCCGCTCCGCGCGTCGTCGCCGAATACCGGCAGGATGTTTCGCGCGGTCTTTCCAGCCAGGGCGGTGAAGGCGCTCGCCTCCTTGTCGCGCCCCAGTGCCTTCGCAAAGAACGCCATGTGACCGGCCGCGCGGTGGCGCAACAGCGAGGCCATCAGCAGGTCGCCCGTCATGACGATCGAATCGCAGAATATGAACCCCACGGCACGCCGCCCGGCCGCGGTGTGCACCAGTTGCGTCGCCGGATCGATCTCCGGCACGGCAAAGGCGCGCTGGAGCCGCTCGTAGACGGTCTTCCCGTTAACCGGTTCTTTCATCAGCAGGGCAGGGGAGTCTTCGGTCATTGCCAGCATGTGGGCCAGCCAGATGACGTCGTAGCAGTTGTTGGCCGGCGGCCGGAACCCCCAGGCGCCGTCCTGGTGGGCGGACGGATCGTACGTACCCGGGAAGAAGACCGGTTCGCCGTTCAGGTTGATGTGGTCCGCGATCGCATGCGCGGGAACGAGAACGCCGCATCCCAGCTCCTTCGGCGCATCGCCATTCTGCCTGGCCAGGATCAGGCGCAGATGGTTCAGGCCTGCCGCGCGATCGAGAAGGCCGCTGGAGAAGTTCATGGTGAAGTCCTGGATCCACACGGCCGGATACCCGCCCGGCGTGACGGCCCGGAAGCCGAGCGTGTTGACGCCGGAGCCGCAGGAAGCAGGGCCGCCGGCAGCACGGCCGCAGGCCGCGCCGGGCTCAACACTGCAGGAGGCCAGCACCGCCCGGGCGGTGGCTTCAAGAAATGCCCGCATGCCGGCGGGTATCAGGGGTTCGGTTGGCATGGTGATTCCGTCAGCCGATTCCTTCCGTCGCTTACCGGTTGCGATTCCCATCTCTGTCGCATGCATTGTCCCAATCGTTGTCGTCGACAAAGACCGCGACAATGATTGAGACAAAGACCGGGAATGGCTCCTGCCTCCTCTGACTTGGTGACGCCTGCCGCCTGACACCTTTCTCCTAACGCCCCGCCTCGATCATCGCCCGCAGGTTCTCCTCCGGCGTTTCGCGGCCGACCTGGTCGCCGGTGCCGATGATCACGCGCGGGTTGCCGCGGAAGGCCTCGCGGATCTCGCGCACCTCGCGCCGCACGTCGTCCGGCGTCCCGCGGATAAGCGTCTCGACCGTGTGGACGTTGCCGTTCATGGTGGTACGGCCGGCGAGCAGACGCTCCACGGCCTTCAACCCCTCCAGTCCGACAATATCACCGCCCGGCGGCCGCTCGAACGGGCAGACGCAATCCACGCCGATCTCCGCAAAGTCCGCCACGGTCTCCAGGCACTTGCCATGGAAGTGAATATGCAGCAGCTTGCCGTGCCGGTGGATCTCCCCGGCGACGGCCCGGATCACCGGCTTGTCCCAGCGCCGCCACAGGTCCGGCCCGATCAGCGAGTTGCAGCTCCAGGAGCAGCCGATGCAAAGGCTCTCCAGTGGGGTTTTATCGCAGATCGTGCGCGCCATCCGCACCAGGTATTCGGTGTAGCGCGCCTGCAACTCCACAAGCTTTGGCGCCATCTCTGGTTCGAGAAACGTGTAGATGCCCTGTTCCAACCCGCCTTGCATGGCGCCGGCCAGATAGTCGAAGAACGGCACCCCCAGCCACGCTTCGAGCAGGTAGCTCTCGCCCACTTCGTTCCAGGCCCGGATCAGGCCGGAAACGTCCATGGCCTCGGGTTCGCCGCCCAGGGCAGCCAGTTCCCAGGCAGGCAGGTCGCGCTTCAGGTCCTTGATGGGGCGCTCGACGCTCCAGCTCGGCTCCTCGCGGTGGTACCGCTGCGCGGAGGTCAGGTCGCCGTGCGGCGTGTGCGTGACCTGCCGGACCTCCAGCGTGTCGGCATCCACCCGGCGCTCGGACGACTCGCCGCTCACCCGGTCATTGGGCGGGCCGGCAAACGCCACGCCCCAGCCTTCGCAGTTGAAGTGCCGGAAGGCTTTCTTCAATGCCTGGTGGAACGGCACCCGCCGCTCGAATTCGATCATGTCCACGCCCAGCAGCCTGGCGGGATAGTAGTACCAGAGTTCCGGGGCGACCGGCAGTCGGTCGCTGGGCACTCCACGATAGGCGTTCAGCATGCGTTGTTTAGGGGTCATAAGGTGGGTGGGAGGTGCGAGGTGGCATGTCCCACGGTCTCATAGACAGCCGCCACATTCTCGATGGGAGTGTCGCGGTCGAGCGACCAGACGCACAGGGTCGTGGCAGGCGCCGGCGCGGTCTGCGCCAGGGTTTGCTCAATATGGGCGCGCACGGCGGCGGGCGCCTGCTCGCGCATGAGAACCGGATCAATGAGCGGCGACAGCGGCACGCCCGGCAGCGTGCGGGCCGCGGCGGCCAGGTCTGTGCCCGGGCCAAGCTCGATGTGATCGAGCGGCGGCAGGCGGGCGAAGGCATCCAGCAAGTGGGACGAGGGACCGCAGGAGTGGTAGCCGACCGACTCGAAACCCGTCCCGATGGCGCGATTCACGGGTAATACCACGTTCGCGTACGTCTCGGCGGATAGCAGCGAGGCCGAGCAGTCGCCGAGCTGCAACCGGGTCGGCCGCGCGCCGATCGCCGCCGCGAGCCGGCCGAAGACCGCCTGGTAGATGGCCCAGACCTTTTCCATGATGGCCGAAGCCGCGGCAGGATCGCTCAACAGCTCGACGAACAGCGTTTCCCCGCGCAGTTGGTGCGCGGTTGTGTACGGGGTATGCACGTTCATCATGCCGGACTTCAGTCCGCACAAATCCGCCCGTTGCCCATAGAGCCCTTCGAGGACGCGGTATTGATCCAGCAAGGCATCGATCACGGGATGATGTGCCGCCGCCGCGACATCCAGCCGAATGATCTCCTCACAGGACAGGTCCTTCCAGGGAGTACCCCGACTTTCCAGCGTGCTGTCTTCCGGATAGCGCCACTCCGCGCCCTGGGTGCGCATGATCAGGTCAACCGGCTGGATGAAGAGCGACGGCGCCGGTGAAGGATGAGGAGATCCGACCCCGTACCGGCCCAACGACTCGAACAGAAATCGTTCCTCGGCGCACTGCACTTCGGCGCGATACGCCGGATCGAAAAGGTACGCCTCGCCATAACGCAACCCGGCGTGCCGGCGGTAGAAGGCGGGCATGAAGTTGAGGCTGATGTGCGGGTTCATAGCGTTCGGCTTACGATTACGGGCGACCCGTCTTCGCGCTCCGCGCTACGCCGTGGCACACGAGTACGGTTGACGATCATGGGGAGTTCCTCTCCTCATCGCACGCAATCGTCGGCCGTAATCGTCGGCCGATTCCCTGCCCTTTTCATTCACTTGTTCTTCAAGACTCTTGCCGTTGTCTCGACCATCCGTTGCGCCACGACCTTCAGCCCCGCGTAACTCCAATGATTCTGATCGGGCTCCATCCCGGCGCCGCTGGAGTCCACCACGAAGACGCCGGGTTCCTCCGCCGCGCTCTCCGCGGCTGGATATATCCTTTTCGATTGGCGATACATGTTCTTTATCAACGATTGCGACAAGGAAGTTCTCGACAAAACCCCCGGTATACCTCGAGCATGTACTCATAATTCTCCAGCGGCATGCCGGGGAAAACGGTGTTGGAGGTGCCGAAGATATAGCCTCCGCCCGGCGACGCCTTCTCCAGACAGTAGCGCGCGGATTTACGGATCGCCTCCCTGGGGCCGTCCTGCAGCAGGTTGCACTGCACGTTGCCCATCAGCGCCATCTTGCCGTGGCAGCGGCGCTTGACCTCCGCGATGTCCATCCCGGCCATGGGATCGACCGACTGGAAGCACGCCGCCCCTACCGACAGAAAGTCGTCCAGGATCGGCATGATGTTGCCGTCGGTGTGGACCAAAGGGATGACGCCGAGACTTCGAACATGCTGCACCTCGCGGCGCAGGTACGGCGTGATGAACTCGCTGAACTGCGCCGGGGAGATGAAAGGCCCCGCGTTGAACGCCACGTCATTGACGATGTGGATAAACTCCGCCCCCGCCTCGGCCAGCTCGTCGAACCTGGCCAACGCATGGCGCTCGCGCTGCCGGGCCACCTCATGCAGACGCTCCGGCTGCTCGGCCAGGTCCACGGCAAACTGTTCCCAGTCCTCCATCCCTTCGATTGACAGGATGGTGCCGCCGACGATGCTGCCGACGAGGATATCGTCGCCGAAGGTGGCCCTGGCCGCCCGCACGCCGTCCGGATCGCTCCAGGGCCAGTACACGGCCAGGGCATCCCATTGGTAGCGCTCGACGATCTTTTCGTAGATCGTCATGCATTGGCCGATCATGCGATCCTTCTCGGCGGGCGAGCAGCCGTTCCAAGCCCGGCGGTCGGGAAACCGCAAGCCGAACGCCTCCTTTTCGAGCTCGAACATCACCTCGAAATGCGGCGGCCGGTCCGGCTCCTCGAACCGCAGCGTCTTCAACATCCGTTGTCTGCCCGTCATACTTGAGCACAATAGCGCATCCCGCGGTTTCCGGCCATGCACAAGAGTGGGAACAGCTGCTTTTGGACTTTTGGACTTGTATGGGGCCGCAATACCCCCTATTTTGCGAGCTATGGATCATCGCCATTTGGTTCACCGGGGTTTCACTGCCGCGGCAATTGACGACATCATCGAGCGCGGGGGACGTTCGGATTGGGTCGAATTGCGTAACGCGGTGGTTTCCAATCCCAGCCTTGTGCCGACAATTCTGCGCGTTTGCGCCGCGCGCCAAAACGATCCATACGCGCAACGCCACCATCTCTGGAGGCACTATGCCGGCCGACACGCTGCCTGAATGGGAGCGCCTCCTTTCCTCGGCCGCTCACCTCCAGAAGATCCTCCCTTCCGCGGTCATGGTGGGCGGCTCGGCGGCCGCACTTCACGTGGGACACCGGTTCTCGCGGGATGCCGACCATGTTTTGCCCGAGCTGACCCGACGGTTCGACGAGATCCTGGCCGAGCTTGAATCCGTAGCCGGATGGACGACGGCGCGTGTGCGGCGCCCCGTGCTGATCCTGGGCAGTCTCGACGGGATCGAAACCGGTGTTCGCCAACTTATGAGGGCCCGCCCTCTCGACACGGTGAGGCTCCAGTGCGAGGGGCAGCCAGTGACCGTGCCGACGATGGCCGAGATCCTGAGGATCAAGGGCGTGTTGATCCTCAAGCGCAACGCCACTCGCGATTACCTCGACTTTGTCGCGCTGGCGGATGCCATTGGGAATGCGGCCGTTGTCGAGGCGCTGCGGGACTTCGACGAACTCTACCCCCAACCGAACGGCCAGTCAGCGCTGCAGCAGTTGCAGATTCAACTCGCCAAGCCACTGCCTTATGACCTGGAAGGCCCGAAACTCGACGAATACAAGGACCTGATTCCCAGATGGCGCGAGTGGTCAACTGTGGAGTCTGTTGCAGCTCAGCTCGCCGATCTCATCCTCGATCATCTCTGATATGCCGAGCCGCGCACGGCGGAATAGGTCTTATAGGGTCAACGGCGCGACCGCCGATTGCTGGGGTTCCTTTGCCGCGGGCTACTTGCCCGCGGGCAGCTCAATCCTGCCGGCGGGAATGACCGGGCGCACGGGCGCGTCGTTGTCGGGCGGCGGCGCGTCGAGCTGCACCAGCGCGGCCGTTTCGGAAGGCTCCGGGATCGGCATGCGGACAAACGGCGACGGCGCCTGCCGCAATTCCACCGGCTTTGCCAGCGCGGAAGCGCGCAGGGGATCCGGGGACGGTTCACCGCCGGTTGCGCGCCGTTGGGGGAGGGGGCGCACTCCGGGAGGCGGCGCGCCGGCCGCAATGATGAGCCGCACGGGGGTCCCTTCCGGCGGCATCAATCCCTTGTCCGTGTCCAGATTCAAGAGCGCCCGCGTTTTCATGGACAGGGTTGACTGGACGACCGTTTCGCCGGTCACCGGGAACAGCGTGATCAAGGTGCCGCCGAGGTCGGCGGGATAGCCGTTCGGCGACGATCCTTCCGTCTCGCGGGTCCGTGCCGAGCCCGTGAAGTGCCACTTCAGCGGGAGAATTCCGCGACCCGTGCGCGCATCCAGCATCGTATCCTCGATCGGAACCAGGCGCGGCCGGCCCGCGATGTCCGGCAGCTCCAGCAGCACGCGGACTTCCGGCCCCGAGGGCCGACCCTGAACGCCCATGGACGGGGCTCCGGGGTTGAGGCCGAGTTCCACGAGCGCCGCATGCAAGTCGCTCGGTTTGACCTCCGTCGCGACGACGGTCTCGTGGGCTTTCTGGCCGAGCGGGGCGGGGAAGCAGGCGACGACCTCAAGCGGGTAGATGTCCGCGAGCGTGGGCAGCTTGCGCGGCGCGACGCGGCAGGGAATGGTCACGGTCCGGTTCTGCGCGTCGATCGTCAGTAGCGCGGAAGGGCTCGGGGCCTGCTTGTCGGCGATGCACGCCACCATGCACGGCTCGCCGGCGTGCGAACCCTGGATGTTGCAGGTTGCCAGGTAAATCCGGCCGCGGTAGAGCACGGGCGAGCCGTAGACCATGCCGGGCAGTTGCGCGCCCGCGGCATTGGCCGCGTCGAAAATCCACTGTGTGCCGCCGTCGGCCAGCTTGAGGGCGTGCAGGACGCCGGCCAGGTCCGCCGCGTAGACGACCCCCGCGGCCACCGCCGGGCCCGCAAAGAACGGTTTCCCGGCGTCGTATATCCACTGCTCATCGCCCGAGTCGGCTTTCCACGCGCGAACCTTGCCGTCCGTGGCGGTGAAGACGGCCAGGCCGTCCTTCACGGCGATGGGCGAGAGAATGCCGCCGGGCACCGGTTTGCGCCAGGCAACGCGTCCGGAAGCCAGCTCGACGGCGACCACTTCGCCGGCGGCTTTCCTGATCAGGTCCGCGTCGAACCGGATGCTGCTGCACCCGACCAGCGCCAGTTGTCCGGCCACCGTGGCGCCCGCCCACGGGTTGACGGTCAGCGGCGTCTCCCAGGCGGTCCCGCCGTCATCCGCCCTCAGGCACAGCAGCGCGCGCTTGCCCGCTTTCTCCTCGTCAAGGAAAGCGGAGCCGGCCAGGACCGACTTGCCGGCGACCGTCACGGGCGCATCCACGTGCAGGCTTTCCTTGCCGGACTGCCAGATCAGTTTCGGGGCGGGCTTCGGCAGCGCGTCGTCGCCGGGCGCCGGGGAATAGTCCATCGCGCCCGCGCCTTTCAGGTCTTTCCATCGCTGCTCGATCACGGCCTGCGACGCGGCCAGGTCCATCTCCTGTCCTTCAAGGACAACGCGTTTCATGTCGAGGCAGAGCACGCCGGCGGCGCCGGCGCCGACGTAGACGCGCCCGTTCTCCACGGTGGGTGACGCCTCGATGTGCACGAGCTTGCCGGGCACCGGGTACTGCCAGACCGGCCGGCCCGTGTTTGCCATCAGGCAATAGAGCGCCGCGTCGTCCGTCTGGTGCATGCCGTCCCCGAAAATCAGAAGTCCTTCGCTGATAACGGGCGCACAGACCACCGGGCGCCTGAGGAACGGCCGGTTCTTCGACCAGAGCAGGCGCGGGAGGTTCTCCGGCGCCGCGAGGCATTGAAACAAGGGGCTGTTGAACACGCCCAGCGCGGGGAAATAGACCGCGGTGCCCTCGGGCAACGGCGCGGCGATGTAGTTCCCCTGGGACTTGTGCGCCCAGAGGATGGCCGGCGTCTCGGGCCCCGCCTGGTCGTCCAGGCATCCCGTGCGCTGCGCCGAGCCGCGATACGTCGGCCAATCCGCCTGCGCCGTGGCGCAGGCCAGGAGGCCGGCCAGGGCAGCCATCCGCGCGCCGGCCGGCCTGACGCCCGGGCATGCGAGTCTCACTGAACACGCGCCTGTTTTCATGCTAGTTTCCCGCCGCGCCGCCGGCAGGCGCCGGCTCTGTCGCGGCCATGCGCGAGCGCTTGCCGATCAACAGGGCCGATTGACTCCCCGTGTTGCCCAGCACCAGGTCCGGAACGTCATCCTGGTTCATGTCGAACACGCAGAGCCCGGACGTATTATGGATGTCCTGTTGGAATCCGAGTTCATCGCCGGCGTCGGCGAATGTGCCGTCGCCATTGTTGCGGAAGTAGCGGTTCTGCCCGTGGAGGCAGCCCACGATCAGGTCCTGTTTGCCGCGCCCGCAGAAATCGGTCCAGGCCGCGCAGGTGGCCCGGCCCGCGGCATTTGCCAGGGCGCCGGAGCGCTCGGTGGCGTCGCGAAACAGCCCCTTGCCCTCGTTGACGAACAGCCGGCCGGGGGCGTTGCGCTGCGGCACGAACAAGTCGGGCAGGCCGTCGCCGTTGAAGTCGCCGAAGGCGGGCGCCACGCCGCCGGGCTGGTACCGGATGCCGCACGCCGGCGCCGCCTTGAATCCCTCCGGCGTGTTGAGCAGCAGGACGCCGTTCCCGGCGCTGTACAGAACGTCGGCACGGCCGTCGCCGTCGACATCCGCCACGGCAAGATGGTCGCCCTTGAGTCTTCCGGCAGCCCCGTCAAGTCCCAGCCCGACGGAATCCGACACGTCTTCAAAAGCCGCGGATTCCCCGCCGGCCTGCGCCGTCCCGTTGCGGTAGTACCGCAGGCCCCGGAAGCCGTCCGCCGCCAGGATGTCGGGCCGGGAATCGTTGCCGCCGATCCAGACGGCGGCGGTGAAGTGGGGATACGGGGATGGCGGAAGACTGTCCGTGGTCTCGACGAACTCGCCGTCCCGGCCGGCATACAGCTTGAGGCCGGCCGGCGTAGCCAGCAGCAGGTCGGGCTTGCCGTCGCCGTTGTAGTCCGCCCAGGCCGCGGAACGCGCCCCGCCGGTCATGCCCGCGAAGGCCTCGCTGTAGCCGCCGTCCTTGTTCTCGAGAAGCGCCACGCGCTGCGGGCCGTAGAGGCACACGTCCATCTTGCCGTCGCCCGTGAAATCGGCCGGCGCCACGCCGACGGGCCCCGCCGCCATGACGCCCAATTCCCCGTACTGCAGGAATCCCGGCATGCCGTTCAGCACGCGCAGGTCCGCGGTGTCGCCGCCCCAGCTCACGAAGTCGCGCTGCGCGTTGTAGTCCATGATCTTGAGGGATGCCTTGATGCGTTGCTGCCTGGCCGTGCGGTTGAGCAGCGGGAGCCAATTGCCCGTCTGCCCGACAAAGCAGGGCACCGGAACCTCCTGCCCGGCCACCATGGCCTCCACCGCCCTGGCCAGGTTGGCGGGCTTTCCGGCAAACGACAGCGTGAACACCGGCTCGGCGTGGAACAAGTACCAGCTGCCCCCGGCACTGCCGCCCTTCAACGCCTGGTACCAGTAGTAGCCAAGGCAGATCTCGCACTGGTTTCCGTTGGGAGACAAAAACAGCACCATCTCCCTGCCGACCCGCGACAGCTCCATGACGTCGCGATAGTCCCGGGCGTCTTTTCCGCAGAACGCCGGGCCCTGGCCCTGCATGTTGAACTCGCCGTTGTAGCCGACGCCCATGACGATGGTGGCATCCGGGCTATTGCCCTTGATGTCCCGCACCTTCCGGTAAGTCACCAGGTTCTTGCCGGGATTGACGTCGGTCACGCGATATACGGAGACGTGGGCCGACTCGTTCACGATCCTGCCCAGCGAGTAGGTGACCCGGATGCATCCGTGCGCCCGGCGCGCGTCGAGCGCCAGTGCCAGAGCTGCCGCGGCAAGGACCATGACGCGCCCCGGGACTCCCATCTTGTGCATGCTGTCAACCTCCCGCCTGGGGCGCGCCGAGTTCGTTGAGTTGTTCCCGCGCCTTCTGCGCCCAGGGGCTATCCGGATATTCCGCGATCACCTTCTGCAGCAGTCTGCCCGCCTCGTCGGGTTGTTTCATCTCCTTGTGGACCCGCGCCGCCTCGACACAGGCCTGCGCCGTCCACTCGGGGAAATCATAGACGGCCGCCACGGCCGTCAGCGCCTGGAGCGCATCCGGAAGGCGCTTCTGCGCCAGCCGGCACAGGCCGACGCGGAGCTGCGCCTTCGCGCCCCATTCGGAGGGGGTTTTCCCCGCCAGCCACTGGTAGGCATCCGCGGCTTGCGCATGCTGCCCCTGCTTTTCCCATGACGCGCCGATGGTGTAGGCGGCTTCGTCACCCAGAACGCTGCGCGGGTAGCGGTCTCTGAGCATACTCAGCGCCTGGCGGCACTGATCCCACTGCGAGGTCTCCATGTAGGCCTGGCCGAGCACAAGCAGAGCGAGGTCGGTCACGTCCGACCGGCTCTGCAGTTGCCAGTCGTTCCGGAATGGGGTCAGTTGCTCGATGGCCTTGCTCCATTCCTTCTGCGCCGCAAGGCACCCGCCCAGCACGTAGCGCGCGCGGGCGGCGGCCCGGGGATCGAGCGTGTTGGCGGCGACGGTCGCGGCCTGGGTCGTGACGACGTCGATCATCGCGTTCCGGGGGAGCGCCGCGTTGGATTCGAGCGCTTCGAGGCAGGCTGCCGCCAGTTGCACGCGGGCCTGCGGGACGAGTTCCGGCGGCATCTCCCGGTCAAGCGCGTCGGCGAGCAGCGCAATCGCGGAGTCGTAGCGGCCACGGCGGGCGTGCAGCCCGGCAAGCTCCACGCGGGCCCGCGCGGCCAGCGGCGTGTCCGGCGCCGCCGCCACGAGGCGTTCGTAGCAGTCCACGGCGGTCTGTTCCGACGGGGGCGGCGCGACTTCCGCCAGCGGCACCACCGGCTCGCGGATCTCCGGCGGCGGAGGGGACGGCTGTCCGGCCGGCGCCTGCGGCTGCGGCATGCGCGCACGCATCCGCGCCACCGCGTCCTGGCGCATCCGCCGCATCGCGTCCTCGATCTCCTGGTCGGCGAGGAATCGGCCGGCGATCGCCGCTTCGTAGAGCGCGGCGGCGTGCGCGGCCGAGCCGGGCGCGGTTTTGCCCTGCGCATCCGCCTGCGCCAGGGCCGCGTTCAGCGCGCTGCGCAGGTTGTTTGTCGTTTCGACGAATGCGCGCCGGGCCGAGGCCAGTTCTTCGGGAGGGGTGTCCGGCCAGGAAACCGCCTTCTGCAGCGTATCCACCCGGTTGGTTATCCGGCATGCCAGCTCATCGAGGCGGTATTGCCCCGCGTGCCAGGCCGCGTCCGCCGCCGCCGGATGGGTCGGGTACGTCTTGACGATCTTCTCGAACACCCGGCGCGCGTCTGCCTGCCGGTTGGCCATCCTCAGCGAAAGCGCCTGCTCGTATTGGAGATGCGGAACCTTGTCCGCGGTATCCGGGTTCCTGAGCAGGTCGGCTTCGTACCGGGTCAGGTATTCCCGCACGGCGCCGGCCGCTTCGTCCGGGCGGTTCTGCGCCCGCAGCAGGCCGGCCAGTCGCATCAATGCTTCCGGCGCAACGGCGGAGCCGCGCGCATTCTGCCGGAAGCGGCCCAGTTCGTGGACGGCGTTGGCCGCGTCGCCCAGGGACGCCAGGCAGCCGGCGCGCTCGAAGATCGCCGCGGGTATGGACGGGTCCTGCGGGAAATCCCGGATCAGCCGGTCAAAGGTTCCCCGAGCGTTCTGCAGCGCGCTGTTGCGTTGATTCGAGTCGGTGGTCGTTTCGGCCACCCGGCTGAGACACCATCCCAGTTTGTACAGGGCGTCGGGGAATTTCGCGGCAGGATTTCTTTCGTTGGCGCCGACGTAGGCGGCGAGCAGCGATGCCGCCCATTGCGCCCGGCTGCACCACGCCGCGGCTGCGGCGGCGTCCTGCGCATCCCGCGGCGCGCTCCGGATCAGGCAGTCGGCGAGCAGGCAGGGAATCTCGGCCAGGTCGCCGCCGCGGCTCTCCGGCGGGATGGCGTTCAGGACGGCGATGGCTTCCGCGTAGTTCCCGAGCCGGTAGTGGCACGCGCCGAGACTTCCCCGCAGGGCGTTCATGTCGGCGAAGTCCGGAAATCTGGCGACTACGCTCTGATAACGCGCCGCGGCCTCGGAAAACAAGGCCGCCGCGTCCTTGTCCGGGGCTGCCGGTTCGCGGGCGCCGGCGGACCGGGTCGAGGCGGCCTGATAGGCGGCTTCCGCCCTGCGGAACAGCGCCGCGGGCACCAGCGGGCTCCTGGGGTAGGTTTGCTCGAATTGAGCGGCAAGGTCGTCGGCCTCCTTGTCGGCCCCCGCAAGGTACAGCGCCAGGATGCGCCGCAGCGCCGCGTCGTCGGAGCGATTGGGCGCGGCGTTCTCCTGTACGATCTGCTGGTACGTGCCGGCGGCTTCCTTGTATTGCCCGGTCGCCGCGAGCGCCTCCGCCAGGTCCATCAGGATATCGCCGCGCCGTATCTTTGCTTCGGGGTCCGTCTGGGCGGTCTTGCCGGCGAGGTCGGCGGCGCGGCGCAGATTGGCGATGGCGGCGCTCATGACGGGGCTGAAAATCCGCGCATTCCGCGGGTCCGCCTGGCCGGCCTGGCAGCGCCCGATCAGCCACAGCGCGCGGTCAACGTTCGGCGGCTGGTCTGCCGCGGCCGGTGCGCTCGCCGCGAAGTTGGTCGACTGCAGGACGAAGCAGGTCCGGCGAAGTTCCTCCTCCGCAAGATAGGGCGGTTTCGGGTTCTGCGGGTTGACCGCCGCGAACCAGTCCGGCGCCTGCCACTCGGGCAGATCGCAATCCGTCGTTACGGACCGCAGAATCCGCACCGCCTCGGGAAAACGTCTCTGCGCGATCCGGCACAGCCCCATCTGCACCCGGGCCTCCGCGCCCTGGTCGGACGCGATCTGGCCCGCCAGCATCTGGTAGGCGCCTGCCGCCCCGTCATACCACTCCTGTCTCTGGGCCGAGAGCGCGCTCACGTTAAGGGACTCGTCATACCATGGGCTGCGCGGGAAACGGTTGCGCAGGATTTCCAGCGCCTGCCGGCATGCATCCCATTGCGCGTTCTCCAGGTAGGCCCGGCCGAGCAGGAGCAGCGCGCGGTCGGACACGTCCGGAATGCTCTGCAGCGGCGCCTGGTCCCGGAACGGCGTCAGCCGCTCGATGGCCCGGCTCCAGTCGCGCATCCGCACCAGCGCTTCGCCGGCGAGGCAGCGCGCGTAGGGGGCCGGCGGGCCGCCGGCGTCGGCGGCGACGGCTTCCGCGTGGGTCAGGGCCGTCCTGGCGAAGCCGGCCGTGGCATCCTCCCGCCCCAGCCAGGCGGCCGCCAGTTGCGCGCGGGCCTGCCGCGCGATCTCCGGCTGGGGGTTCCGGTTGAGCGCCTCGCCGAGCGCCTGCAGCGCCGCGTCATGGCGGGAACGGCGGATCAGCAACTCGGCAAGGTCCACCCTGGCCTGCGCCGCCAGCGCCGTGTCCGGCGCCGCGGCCACGATCCGCTCGAAACACTCCACGGCCGTCCGTTCCGCCTGCGGCTGCGGGGCGTCCGTCGGCCGGATGGACGGCTCGCGGACGGCGGGAGGCGTTTGCCCGGCCGGAACCGACTTGAGCAGCCGGGCAAGCATGTTCGATGCGGAGTCCCTGCGCATCTGCCGCACCGCGGCCTCGATTTCCGCGTCGGCCAGCAGGCGCGCGACAGAGCCGGCCTCATGGAGGGCGCCCTGGTACGCGTGGGAGCCCGGGGCGGAGCCGCGCAGCCCGTCTGCCCGTGCGAGCGTCGCCGTGAGCGTGCCGCGCAGCCCGTCTGCCAGGTCGTTCACCTTTCGCTCCGCGGCGGCCAGGTCCTCCGGCCCGGTGTCCGTCCTGGCGAGCGCGTTTCGCAGCGCTTCCATCCGGCTTGCCGCCTGGCTTGTCAGTTCCTCCCGCCGGTCCTGCGCGGCGCGCCAGGCCGCGGCGGCGCCCATGGGATGGGCGGGGAACGCCTTTGCCGCGCCCTCCAGCAGCGCGCGCGCTTCCGCCGTCTTGCCGGCCTTTTTGAGCGACAGCGCCTGCTCGTACATCAGGCGGCAGAGCTTGTCCGCGGCGGCGGGATCCTTGAGCATGCCGGGCCCGAACTGGGCCCGGTACTGCTGCACGGCGTCGGCCGCCTCGGCGCCGCGGTCCTGGGCCCGCAACATGGCGGCCAGCTTGAGCAGCGCGTCGGGCGCCGCCGCCGACCCGCGCGTATCCGTAAGGAACTTGCCCAGCTCAGTGACGGCGTCGCTCATGAGTCGCTGCTGTTGCCAGTGGTCCTTTGCGGCCCCGGCCAGCGCGGCGATGCAGCTTGCGCGTCCCAGGATGGCGGCCGGGGCCTGGGGATCCTGCGGGAATTTCTGAATCAGCCGTTCGTACGCCGACTGTCCGCCGGCCAGCGCCTTGCTCCGCGCTTCGGTGTCAGCCGCAATACCGGCGACCCGGCCGTAGCACCATCCGAGTTTCAGGAACGCGTCGGGCGCCATGGGACTCTTCTCGTTGGCGGCGACGAACACTTCGAGCAGCGCCGCCGCCCGCTCCGCCTTGTCCATCAGGTCCGCGGCCGACCAGGCGTCCGCCGCGTCCGGCGGGCTGGTCCGGATCAGGCAGTCCGCGAGCAGGTACGGAACGTTGGCCAGTTCGCCGTAACAGTCCTCCTTCGGAATGGACTCCAGGATCGGAATGGCGTCCTCGTATTTCCCCAGGCGGTAGCAGCAGGAGGCGAGACCCTCGCGGGCAAGGCCGGCTCCGGTGAAGTCCGGGAACTGCTCGATGATGCGCCGGTAACGCGCCGCGGGCTCGGCAAACAAGCGGGCAAGCTCCGCCGGCGCGGCGGACGCCGCCTGGCCCATGGCGGTCATGTAGGCGTTCCCCGCCCGGCGGAGGAGCGCCGCGGGCAGCAGCACGCTCCGGGGAAACTCCTGCTCGAACCGGGCGCCGAGCTCCTCGGACTCCCGGTAGAAGCCGCCCAGGTGCAGGGCCGCGATGCAGCGCTGCGTGGCTTCCTCGACCCGGTTGGGCGTGGTGTTCTCCCGCGCGACGCGCCGGTACGCGTCGGCCGCTTCCCTCCAGCGATTCAACTTCATCAGCAGGTCGCCCAGCTCCATGAGAACGTCGCCGCGCCGGATCTTGGCGGCCGGGTCCGTTGCGGACAGTTGGCCGGCGAGCTCCGCGGCGGCGCGCAGGTTGCCGGCGGCGGACTTCATCAACTCGTCGTATGCCTCGGGATTCCGCGGGTCCGCCAGCCTTGCCTGGCAGCGCGCCAGCCACCACCGGGCGCGGTCGGAGCGCGGCTGGTCGGCTGCCAGCTTCTGGAGCTGGGGCAGGGCCTCCCCGGCGGCGTTCGACTGCAGGCGGCAGAAGGCCTGGCGAAGCAGGGCCTCGGGCGCCAGGGGCGAGTGCGGGTTCCGTTGAATGAAGGCCGCGAACTCCTCGATGGCCTCCGGGTAGCGATCGGTCTCGCAGTCCGTCATGGCGAGGTAGAAGGCGGCGCGGGAGACGTACTCGGGCGGGGGATCCCGGAGAAGGGCCTCGCAGGCCGCGCGTTTCTCCGACGTCAGCGCGTTCGGGGTCCGCATGGCCTGCTGCGCCGACCGCACGCGTTCCACGTGGCCGGTCCGCGCCCCCCGGTACTGGATGGCCGCCTCGGCCCGTTCCCCGGCCAGGTGATGTATGCGGCCGAGCAGGTAGCGGGCATGCGCGCCGAATTCCTGCGGGAAGGGCGCCAACTGGCTGAGCGCGCGGCCGGCCTCGAGATGCTCGTCGAGGTTGAAGAGCGCGTACCCGAGGTGGTAGAGCGCCAGGTCGCGGCACGGGCCCGGCTTCGTCGCCGGATCTTTCAGCAATGCGCCGGCCGCATCGGCGGCTTCCTTCCACTTCCCGAGGCGGAGCAACATCTCGGCGCCGTCGCCGCGCGCCCAAGCGGCCCAGTCCCGGTCGGCCGGACGGGACGCGAAGGCGGCCGCCGCTTCCGCGAAACTGGCGGCCGCCTCGTCAGGCGTCTTCTGCTGATCGGCGCCCGGGCAGACTTGAAGCAGACCCGCGGCCAAGAGAGACGCTGCCGCCAGGGAAACATGTCCTGCGATGTTGCCCTTGCGCCTGAAAGCCCTTGCTCTATGAGCCTGGTTCAACCCGCCCATTCTCCGGAGACTTATACAGTATGGGCAACAGGCATGCCAAGCCTTCCGGCCGCCACAACACAACGAGGAAGCACACCAGCGCGTCCGTGTCCAGCAGGTACATCAGATGCCTCCTCGAAACCGGCGAGCCGCGCAAGTTCACCCACGAGGCTGCGTTTCCCGGCAGCGCCGCGGAACACGCGTTCCTCCCCAGGCTGTGGGCCACGCGCCGGGTGGGGTTCCTGCTCGACGACACCCTCTACGAGATCGTGGACGAGTCGTGCCGGTCCGCGGCCGGGGCGTGCGCGCCGGTGTTGACGGCGGCGGCGGTTTTGCGGATATTGTGCAGCCACGAAGGGGAAGGCCCCGGAGAGGGAATCATGTCCAATACATTCGGAAGGATTTTCCGGGTTACGACGTTCGGCGAATCGCACGGGCCGGCGATCGGGGCGGTCATTGACGGGTGTCCGCCGGGGCTGGCGCTGGCCGAAGCCGACATTCAGCCTCAGCTTGACCGGCGGCGTCCGGGGCGGAGCGATCTCAGTTCGCCGCGCGCGGAGCCGGACCGGGTGCGCATTCTTTCCGGCGTTTCGGGCGGCAGGACGCTGGGGTCGCCGGTTGCGCTGGTGATCGAGAACCGGGACGCGCGGCCCGCGGACTACCGGGAATTGCGCGACGTGCCGCGGCCTTCGCACGCGGATTTTACTTACCGGGCGAAGTACGGCGTTGCAGCGCCGAGCGGGGGCGGGCGGGCCAGCGCCCGCGAGACGGCCGGGCGCGTGGCCGCGGGCGCCGTGGCGGAGAAGCTGCTGGCCGAGCGTTTCGGCGTTTCCGTCGTGGCCTGGGTCAGCGCCGTGGAGGACGTGGCGTGGGAAGCGGAGTCGCCCGCCGCGGTGCGGCGGGAAGACGTGGATGCGACGCCCCTGCGCTGCCCGGACGCGGCCGCGGCGGAGCGGATGGCGCGGGCCATCAGGTCCGCGGCGGCGGACGGGGATTCGGTGGGGGGGATCGTCACGGGCGTGTGCCGCGGCGTGCCGGCGGGGTGGGGCGAGCCGGTCTTCGGCAAGCTGCACGCCGTCCTGGGCGCGGCCATGCTTTCGATACCGGCCGTGAAGGGCTTTGAGATCGGATCGGGTTTCGCCGGCGCGCGCATGCGCGGCTCGGCGCACAACGACCGCTTCGTCATGAAGGAGGGCGGGCTGGGCACGGACACGAATCGCAGCGGGGGCGTCCAGGGCGGGATCAGCAACGGGGAGCCGGTGGTATTCCGCGTGGCGTTCAAACCGGTGGCGACCATCGCGCGGCCTCAGGACACGGCGGCCTACGACGGCGCGCCCGTGACGCTGCGCGTGAGCGAGGGGCGGCACGATCCGTGCGTGCTGCCGCGGGCGGTTCCCGTGGTCGAAGCAATGGCCGCGCTGGCGCTGGCGGACGCGGCGCTGCTGGCGGCGGCGGGGAGGTAGCACGGCGGGGCGTTGCGCTCCGCCGCGAAACGGAGAGGCGCGGCGGGGATGGCGCGCCCTACCGGGGATGGGAAGGCAGGGCGGACCGTCCCGGTCCGCCGCGCTTGATGCACAATCCCGGCACATTCGAGATCCTGGCCGCGGACGCTTCGTCGCAGGCGCGCCGGGGCAGGCTGTGGACGGCGCACGGAGCGGCGGACACGCCGGTCTTCATGCCCGTGGGCACGCGGGGCACGGTCAAGACCATGCTGCCCGCCGAGCTCGAAGCCCTGGGCGCGCGGATCGTGCTGACCAACGCCTACCATCTCGCCGTGCGGCCCGGCGCGGAGGTAATCGAGGGCTGCGGCGGCCTGCACCGTTTCATGGGCTGGCCGGGGCCGATCCTCACGGACAGCGGCGGATACCAGGTTTTCAGCCTCTCCCGCCTGCGCACCGTGCGCGACGACGGGGTCGAGTTCAACAACCACGTGGACGGCGGGCGCATCTTCCTGGGTCCGGCCGAGGCCATGGACCTGCAGCGGCGGATGGGGTCGGATATCGCCATGGTCTTCGACGAATGCACGCCGTATCCCTGCGCGCGCGAATACGCTTGTCAGGCCGTGGACAAGACCATAGCATGGGCGGCTTCATGTGCCGGGCAGGCCCGCGCGCCGGGGCAGCTGCTGTTCGGGATCGTGCAGGGCGCGGAGTACGCCGACCTGCGGGCGCGCTGCGCCGCGGCGCTGGTGGACATCGGCTTCGACGGCTATGCCGTCGGCGGCGTGAGCGTGGGCGAGCCCGAGGGCGTGCTGCGGGAGGGCCTGCGCGCGAGCGTGGCCGGGCTGCCGGCGGCGCGCCCGCGGTACCTGATGGGCGTGGGCGGGCGGAGCCAGATGCTGGAGGCCGTGGCTTGCGGCGTGGACATGTTCGACTGCGTCATGCCCACGCGGCTGGCGCGCAGCGGCACGGCGTTCACGCGCGAGGGGCGGTATGCGGTCAAGGCCGGGGAATACCGGACCGACGACCGGCCGGTTGAAGAAGGCTGCGGATGCCACACGTGCGCCCGCTTCACGCGGGCTTACGTGCGGCACCTGCTGAACGTGAACGAGATACTCGGCGTCAGGCTGCTGACGATTCACAACCTGCACGTCTACTTCGAGTTCATGCGGGGCGTGCGGACGGCGCTGGAAGAGGGAACGTTCGGCGAGCTGCTGCGGAAGTCCCGCGCGCGAGGCGGGGCGGAGGAACAGAGGTGGTGACAATGACGCTGATGGAAACGCTGACGACGCTGGCCATGGCGGCTCCCCGGGAGGGCGCCAAGCCGGCGGGGATCGAGCAGATGCTCGTGCCCATGGTGCTGATCTTCGGGATCTTCTACTTCATGCTCATCCGGCCGCAGCAGCGCAAGGACAAGGAGCGCCGCGCGATGATCGAGCAGGCCAAGAGCGGCGACCGCATCCTGTTCAGCGGCGGCATTCTGGGCACCATCACCAACGTCAAGGATCACACGTTCGTGGTAAAGATCGCCGACAACGTCAAAATCGAAATCGCGCGCGGCGCGGTCTCCAAGGTCCTGGAGAAGGACGAGAAGGCCGTGGCTGAAGACGAGAAGAGGTAGAAGGAAGCGGCAATGGACAAGCATGCGGTGTGGAAATGGCTGATACTGGTCGGACTGGTCTCGTTCTCCCTGTGTGTGGTGTCGCCGCCGTTCGACCGCAGGGACGCCACGGGTCGCGTGGTCGTGGCGGGCAAGCTGCGGCTGGGGCTGGACCTGAAGGGCGGCACCAGCTTCACGGTCAAGATCGACGAGACGCGCGCGCGGGAGGAGATTCGCGAGCGCTCGCCCGAGCTGACCGATGAGCAGGTCGACAAGGAGACCGCCCGGGCGCTGGAGGGCGCGCAGGAGCGCGCGCTGGAAGTGCTGCGCAACCGCGTGGACCGGCTCGGCATCGCCGAACCCAGCCTGACGGCCGGCCGGGACAACCGCATCATCATTCAGCTTCCCGGCATCGACGAGCAGAAGCGCCGCGAGGCGGAGGAGAGCATCCGCAGCGTCGCCTTTCTTGAGTTCCGCATGGTGCACGAGAAGAACGACGACCTGGTGCGGCGGCTGTTCGACGAAGACCTGGCCCCCGAGGGCTACCGCATCGACGCCGCGCGGGGCGTCTCGGTCTACAGGCGCGACACGGCGGCCGTGCGGGACGAGGCGATGGACGAGGCCTTCCGCGCCCGGCTGGGCCGGTTCCAGGTTCCGGACGCGGGCTACGAGTTCATGCTGATGAAGCAGGACAGCGACGGCGCGGAGACGTACCGGCCCTACTTCGTGAAGAAGGTGCGGGAGCTGTCGGGCCAGTATCTGAAGAGCGCCGCGGTGGACTACCAGTCGCTGGGCCAGCCCGTCGTGCGCCTGCAGTTCGACTCCAAGGGCGCCAGGAAATTCGCCAACATCACGGCCGACTACGCGCCCGGCGGCGCCAAGAACCCCGATCCGGACAAGGCCCGTTTTCTGGCGATCGTGCTCGACGGAACGCTCTACTCGGCGCCGTATCTGAAGGAGCCGATCTACGGGGGCCGCGCCGAGATCAGCGGAAGCTTCTCGCTGCGCGAGGCGGCTTTCCTGCGCAACATCCTCAACTCCGGCTCCCTTCCGGCGCCGGTGAAGGTCGTCGAGCGCCGCATCGTGGATCCCTCGCTCGGCTCGGACTCGATCCGCAGCGGCGTCAACGCGGGCATCTGGGGCTGCGCGGCCATCGTCGCGCTGATGGCCCTGTACTATCTCATTCCCGGCCTGATCGCGGACATGGCGCTGCTGCTCAACGTGATTCTGCTGCCGCTGGGCATGATCCTGGTGGCGGGCTTCCTGGGCATCTTTTCCGGCGGCAGCCACTCGGGCGGACCGATGGCCCTGCCCGTGCTTACGCTTCCGGGTATCGCCGGCATCGCCCTGACCATCAGCATGGCCGTGGACGCCAACGTGCTGATCTTCGAGCGCATCCGCGAGGAGCTGCGGCAGTCGCGCGGTTTCGCGGCGGCCATCCGGGCCGGCTACGAACGCGCGTTTACGGCGATCCTGGACTCGAACGTCACCACGATCATCACGGCGATCATCCTCTTCATGCTGGGGTCGGGCCCGGTGCGCGGCTATGCCGTGACCCTCACCGGCGGCCTGTTGGTGAGCCTGTACACGTCCGTGGTCGTCACGCGCATGTGCTTCAACGCCGTCGCGGCGCGCAGCCAGAAACCGATGCTGCTGCGGATGCTGTCGTTCTTCCCGGCCACGAAGATCGATTTCGTGGGCAAGTGGAAGGCCGCCGCGGCGATCTCGGCGGTGGTCATCCTGGGGTCGTGGGGCGTGATGACGGCGCGGGGCGTCAAGGATCCCGCGTCGGTCTTCGGCGTGGACTTCGTGGGCGGATCGGCCGTTACGCTGGCTCTGGACGGGCCCGGGGAGGCGCCCGGCGTCGTGGCCCTGCGCGAGACGCTGGACGGCGCGGGCCTGCGCGACGCGACGATTCAATACCTCAGCGAAAAGGAAGGCGGCCGCCAGAGCCTGCTGGTCAAGACCAGCGGCGAGGGCGGCCTGATCGGCCAGTCGCTCGCGGAAAAGTTCCCCGAAGCCGGCTTCCGGGTGATGCAGCAGGACGACGTGGGGCCGCAGATCGGCTCCGAGCTCAAGCGCAAGGCGGGCTGGGCCATGCTGTGGTCGCTGGTCGCCATGGTGGCCTACATCTCGTGGCGCTTCGAGTTCGGTTTCGCGCTGGGCGCCGTGGTGGCCCTGTTCCACGACGTGCTGGTCACGGCGGGCCTGACGCATCTGCTGGGATTCCAGATGAGCATGACCGTGGTGGCGGCGCTGATGACGATCGTCGGCTACTCGGTCAACGACACGATCGTGATTTTCGACCGGATCCGCGAGGACCTGCGCCTGGTGCGCGGCAAGACCTTCACCGAGATCTGCAACCAGAGCATGAACGAGACGCTCAGCCGCACCCTGCTGACCAACGCCCTGACCATGATATGCGTCCTGAGCCTGGTGGTCTTCGGCGGCGGGGCGATCAAGGATTTCTCGGTCGCAATGCTGATCGGCATGATCACGGGAACGTACTCGACGGTCTACGTGGCTACGCCGGTCGTGCTGCGATGGTACGGCAGTCGCACGCCGGAACTGGCGCCCGCCGTGAAAGCCAAGTGACGCCGCTGCCTCCGCGTGCATCGGCCGGCCCGGCGCGGCCCGTCCGGGCGCCGGAGGCGCGGGGCGCTTGCGCCGCGCGCGGGGGGGGCGGCGGCGCGGGCCAGGAATCCGCCTCCCGCTGGGAGACGCGGCCGGCCGACGAGGCGCAGGTTGACGGGCTGGCGCGGGAGGCCGGGCTGCCCCGCCCGGCGGCGCGCGTTCTGGTCGCGCGCGGCATCGCCGCCGCGGCGGATGCCGAACTCTTCCTGAACCCGCGCCTGAGCGCGCTCAGCGACCCTTGTTCGCTGCCGGGCATGGAGACCGCGGCGGCGCGGATCGAGCGCGCCGTGGCGCGCGGGGAGCGCATCGCGGTTTTTGCCGACTATGACGTCGACGGCGTGACCGGCGCGGTGCTCCTGCGGTCCGTTCTGGAGAAGCTGGGCGCGAACGCGCGCTGGTTCTTCCCCGAGCGCGAGAGGGACGGCTACGGTTTCACGCCCGGCGCGCTGGCGCGCTGCCTGGACCGGCAGGGGCCCGGCCTGATCGTCACGGTGGACTGCGGCATCAACGCCGCGGAGAGCGTGGGCCTGGCCGCGGCGCGCGGCGCGGACACGATCGTCACCGATCACCACGCGCCGGGCGCGGCCCTGCCGCCGGCCGTCGCGGTCGTCAATCCCCTCCTCTGGCCGGAAGGCGCGTTCCGCGAGCTGGCGGGCGTGGGCACGGCGTTCAAGCTGTGCCACGCCCTGGTCAAGCGCGGCCTGCGGCGCGGCGACAGCGCGGCCGCGGCGATCGACCTGCGCGCGCAGCTCGACCTCGTGGCCGTCGGCACGGTGGCCGACGTATGCCCCCTGACCGGCGAGAACCGCGTGCTGGTGCGGCACGGGCTGGAGCGCGTCGCCGGCCGCGGCCGCGCCGGGCTGACGGCCCTGCTGGAGATCGCGCGGCTGAAGGGCGGCATCGATCCGTATCACGTGAGCTTCGTGATCGGGCCGCGCCTGAACGCGGCGGGACGGCTGGGCCTGGCCGACGACGCCGCCGACCTGCTCTACACCGGCGACGCGGCGCGCGCCGCGGAGCTCGGCCGGCGCCTCGACGCCGCGAACGCGGAACGCAAACGCATCGAGGACGAAATCCTGGGAGCCGCCCTGGCCGACGTGGAGGCGCGCTTCGACGCCGGCCGCGATTTCGGCCTGGTCAGCGGCGGGGCCGGGTGGCACCCGGGCGTCATCGGGATCGTGGCCTCGCGCATCTGCGAACGGTTCCTGCGGCCGGCGGCGGTGATCGGGTTCGACGGACGCGGCGCCGGCCGCGGCTCGTGCCGCGGCGTGGCGGGCCTGGACCTGGTGGGGGCGCTCGAGGAGTGCGCGGACCTTCTGACCGGGTACGGGGGCCACGCCATGGCCGCCGGACTCACGCTGGATGAAGACCGGTTCGGGGCGTTCGCCGCCCGCTTCAACGAGGTCTGCGCGCGGCGGCTGGCGGGCAGGGACCTGCGGCGCGCGCAGGCCGTGGACGCGTGGCTCGACCTGGGCGAAGCCGACGCCGCCCTGTTCAAGGCCATCGGCCGCATGCAGCCTTTCGGGGTCGGAAACCCCGCGCCGGTGTGGGGCGCGAAGGCGCTGCGGTTCGTGGAACGTCCGCGCGTGGTGGGCGGCGGACACCTGAAGGGCCTGCTCGCCTCCGGCGGCGCGCAGATGGAGATGATCGGCTTCGGCATGGGCGGCCGCGCCGTGCCGGAAGGGCCCCTGGACGTCCTGTTCCAGCTGCAGGAAAACGCCTACATGGGCCGCACGGCGCTGCAGATGAAGGTCAAGGACTTCCGGCCGAGCGAAATCCCTTGAAATGCGTCTCCGGTGTGCGCTAGCGTTCTTACCTCCGATCGCTCGGGTGGCGGAACGGCAGACGCGCTAGGTTGAGGGCCTAGTGGGTAATCACTCCCGTGCAGGTTCAAGTCCTGTCCCGAGCACCACGTCTCACGCGTCGCGCCTGCGGATCGCAAGCAGCGCGCCGCCGATGAGCAGCGCGCTCGCGGCGTAGAAAGCCGGCGGCGGGACCTCGCCGAGCAGGAAGAACGCCATTACCCCCGCGAACACGAATTGCCCCATGTTGACGATGCTCACCACCTGTCCGCGGACGTGTTTCATCGCGTAGTTCAGCGACGAATGCCCCAGCACGGTCGGCACGATGCCGAGGGCCAGGATGAGCGCGACCTCCCGCGGCGGATAGGGCTTGATCGGATTGACCGCGAACAGCGCCACGGCAAAACAGAACGCCGCCGCGGTGTAGTACAGGGGCACCACGTACAGCCAGGTCGTGGGAATGTCGCGGTTGAGCCTGCCGAGGGCCAGGTAGCCGGCGAAGACAAGCATGGAGGCCAGGCACAGGACGTCGCCCCACAAGTACTCCGGCGCGACCCGGAAGTCGGCGGCGCCCAGCAGCAGGAGCCCGCACAGGGCGACGACGGTGCCCCGCGCCTCGCCGGCAGTGACGGTCTCGCGCACCAGGAAATGCAGCAGAAAAGGCATGGCCACGGGCACGAGATTGACGATCAGGCTCGCGTTCGCCGCGCCGGTCATGCGGGCGGCGATGATCCACGAGATGAAGTGCGCGCCCAGCAGGATGCCCGGCACGACAGCCTGCTTCAGGGGCGCGCGCGCGTAGCGCGCCGCGTGGCGGCGGCGGTCCCGCAAGTACACGGGCGTGAGCGCGACCGCGGCGACCAGCAGGCGGTACGCGGCCAGCAGCAGCGCGTTCTCGGCGCTGGCCTTGATCAAGATCACGGCCGTGGAGCAGGCAAAGACGCCGATCAGCAGAATCGCCAGGTGCATAATCATGCGGGCCAGAATAGCGGGACGGGGCGCGGAATTCCAGTCAACAGGCCGGCATACCCACGGCGCGCTTTTCCGCGTGCGCCGGCCGGCGCAAAAGGCTATACGTGGAGGCAACGGCGCGCGGTGAACGGCCGCGCCGCGGAAGGAGAGACGCCATGCAGAAGCAGGAACTGTGGTTCGTGACCGGCAGCCAGAACCTGTACGGCGCGGAAACGCTCAAGCAGGTCGCCAAAGACGCGCGCGCGATCGTCGGCGGCCTGAACGACGATCCGGGCATGCCGGTCAAGATCGTCTGGAAGCCCACCGTCACCACGCCGGACGAGGTCGCGTCCCTGTGCCGCGAGGCCAATGCCGAAGACGCCTGCATCGGGCTGATCACATGGATGCACACCTTCAGCCCGGCCAAGATGTGGATCAACGGGTTGCGCGCGCTGGCCAAGCCGTTCGCGCACCTGCACACGCAGTTCAACCGCGACATCCCGTGGGCGGACATCGACATGGATTTCATGAACCTGAACCAGTCGGCGCACGGCGACCGGGAATTCGGTTTCATCTGCACGCGCATGCGCAAGAACCGCGCCGTGCTGGTGGGGCACTGGGAGGACCCGCAGGTGCGTCGCGACCTCGCGGCCTGGGCGCGCGCGGCGCGCGGCCGGCAGGAGGCGCGCACGCTCAGGATCGCGCGTTTCGGCGACAACATGCGCGAGGTCGCCGTCACCGAAGGCGACAAGGTCGAGGCCCAGATCAGGCTCGGTTGCGCCGTGAACGGCTACGGCGTGGGCGACCTGGCCGCGGTCGTGAACCGGGTGAGCGACGCGGAGGTCGGCGCCCTCGTGAAGAAATACAAGGCGCTTTACAGGATCGGCGGCGACGCGTCGTCCGCAAGCATCCGCGAGCAGGCGCGGATCGAGATCGGCATGCGCGCCTTCCTGGAGGCGGGCGGCTTCAAAGCCTTCACAACCACGTTCGAGGACCTGCACGGGTTCAGGCAGCTTCCGGGGCTGGCCGTGCAGCGCCTGATGGCCGACGGCTACGGGTTCGGGGCCGAAGGCGACTGGAAGACCGCGGCCATGGTGCGCATCCTGAAGGTCATGGGCGAGGGCCTGCCGGGCGGGTCTTCGTTCATGGAGGACTACACCTATCACCTGGATCCCGCGGGCATGCGCGTGCTGGGCGCGCACATGCTGGAAATCTGTCCCTCGATCGGCGGCGGCAGGCCCGCGCTCGAGGTCCATCCCCTGGGCATCGGCGGCAAGGATGCGCCGGCGCGGCTGGTGTTCACCGTTCCGGCGGGGCCGGCGATCAACGTGTCGATGATCGACATGGGCAACCGCTTCCGGGTCATCGTCAACGAGGTCGAAGCCGTGGCCTGCAAGCAGGCGCTGCCGAAGCTGCCCGTGGCGCGGGCGCTGTGGACGCCCAAACCCGACCTGAAGACCGGGGCCGCGGCCTGGATCCTGGCCGGCGGGGCGCACCATACCGTGTTCTCGCAGGCCGTGACGACCGCGCAGATCGAGACCTTCTGCGAGATGGCGGACTTCGAACTGGTCGTCATCGACGCCGACACGCGGCTGCGCGACTTCAAGAACCAGCTCCGCTGGAACGAAGCCGCCTTCGGCCGGCCATAGAACCGGATCATTCCTTGATCTTGGCGCCCGGAAGTGAGAACATGCGCGCCGTTTTGTCTGCGCCGGGCCCGCGAAGGGCGGCGCGTGAACCGAAACGCGTAAGAAGGAGAAGGTCGGCGATGATCAGGATCGCGTTCACGGGCGCGGGAAGCGTGGGTTTCACCAGGGCCATCGTGCGGGACCTGCTCACGGTCCCCGAGCTGCGCGACAATCTCGACATTGCGCTGCACGACGTCAGCCGGCGCAACCTGGACATGGTCTTCAAGCTGCTGCGGCGCGACATGGGCGCCAACAACGTCAAGTCCAGGCTCACCGCCACCCTCGACCGGCGCGCCGCCTTCCGCGGCGCGCGCTACGTGATCGCGGTATTCCGGATCGGCGGCCTGGACGGTTTCCGGACCGACATCGACATCCCGCTGAAGTACGGGGTGGACCAGTGCGTGGGCGACACGCTGTGCGCGGGCGGAATCATGTACGCGCAGCGCAACATTCCCGTGCTGCTGGACTGCTGCCGGGACATCGCCGAAGTGGCCGCTCCGGGCTGCCGCTTCATCTCCCACGCCAACCCCATGGCCATGAACACCTGGGCCTGCAACAGGTACGGGCGCGGCGTCGAGACCATCGGCCTGTGCCACGGCGTGGAAGGCGGCTGGTGGCAGATCTCCGAGGCGCTCAAGATCAAGCGCGAGGAGCTCGACATCATCTGCGCCGGCATAAATCACCAGACCTGGTACATCTCGGTGAAGCACAAGGGGCGGGAGATGACCGGCCGGCTCCTGGAGGCTTTCGAGAAGCACCCGGTGTTCAGCAGGACGGAAAAGGTGCGCATCGATATGCTGCGCCGCTTCGGCTACTACAGCACGGAGTCCAACGGCCACCTCAGCGAGTACGTGCCCTGGTACCGCAAGCGCCCCGGGGAGATCAGGCGCTGGATCGACATGAGCTCCTGGATCAACGGCGAGACCGGCGGCTACCTGCGCGTGTGCACGGAAGGGCGGGACTGGTTCGAGACCGACTTCCCGAACTGGATGAAGGCCGATCCGCTCAAGTTCGAGCCGGCGAATCGCGGTCATGAACACACCTCCTACATCGTCGAATCGCTCGAGAGCGGCCGCGTCTACCGCGGCCACTTCAACGTGGTCAACCGCGGCTGCATCACGAACCTGCCGCCGGACGCGGTGGTGGAGGTGCCGGGTTACGTGGACGGCAACGGCCTGAGCATCCCGATCGTGGGCGAGCTGCCCCCGGGCTGCGCGGCGGTGTGCAACGCCAGCATCAGCGTGCAGCGCCTGGGCGTGGAGGCGGCCGTGCGCGGCGACGTGACGCTTCTGAACCAGGCCATGCTGATGGATCCGCTCGTGGGCGCGGTGTGCAATCCGGTCGAGGTGGAGCAGATGGTGGACGAGATGCTGCTGGCCCAGGCGCGCTGGCTGCCGCAGTACGGCAAGGCCGTGGCCGGCGCGCGACGGCGCCTGGCCGCGGGTCCGCGCTGCAGAACGCGGGTCACCGCCGGGGCGGCGCGCGTCAGGACCAAGACCGTCGCGGAAATGCGCAAGCACGCGGAGGAAACCCGCGCCCTGGCGCGGGCGGCGGACAAGGCCGAAGCCGCGCGCAAGCGCGCCGTGGCAAAGGCCGGGCGGCGGGGGCGGGGCAAGTAGGAACGGCGGACCGCGGAAGGATCGAGAAATGAAGAACGACAGGTGGCCGTCGAAGAACGCCGTGCCCGTCTCCCGCGAGATTTTCGGGGCGGAAGTCCAGTACTTCCGCACCGATCCGCGCTACTGGGAGCCGATCCTTGAACGCTTCGCCGACACCGGCATGCGCTGCGTGACCGCCTACGTGCAGTGGGGAACCCACGCCGTGGGCGCGCCGGACAAGCGCCATCCGGCCGGGGTGCTCGATTTCGAGGGCCGGACGGACCCGCGCCTGAACCTGATGCGGTTCCTCGATCTCGTCGCGAAGCACGGGCTCAATTTCAATTTCCGCGCGGGTCCGTTCTGCTGCAACGAGATGATCTACGGCGGATATCCGTCCTGGATCGTGCTGGGCGATCCGAACATGATGGTCTGGGACTGCCAGAACCGCACGACCCAGGGCTACTGGGGCCCCAGGAAAGAAGGCTCGCAGCCGTCGTACCTGCATCCGGCCTATCTCGACTGGTGCCGCAAGTGGTTCGCGGCCGTCGACCCGATCATCCGGCCGCGCCTGAAGTCCGAAGGCGGGTTCATCACCATGGTCAACCTCGACAACGAGGTCAGCTACATCGTCAAGGACAGCTTCCTCGATTCCGACTACAACCCCGTCAACGTCCGGCCGGGCGGCTTCTACCACCGGTTCCTCGCGGAGAAGTACGGCGGCGTCCGCAACCTGCCCTACGACCGCCGCTGCCGGTCCATCGAGGACGTTGTCCCGCCGCGGGCCGTTCCGGAGACGATCGGCAGGGACCTGGCCTGGTACACCGACTGGATCGAGTTCAAAACCTGGTGCATGAGCAACTACATCCGGCGCCTGCGCGAGATGCACGAGGCCAACGGGGTCAGGGACGTCACGTTCATGACCAACTTCAACCCGCATCTGCCCGAAGGCGTGCCGACGCGCATGCCGGAGTTCGAGAAGGCCTGCGGGCCCCGGGGCGTCGCGGGCTACGACTTCTACCGCGGCACCTACATGAGCTACTCGGGCTACCACTCGATGGCGCGCGTGACCAAGCTCATGAACGCCACGCTGAAGTATACATGGTCGGCGGAGTTCATGGCCGGCACGTGGAACCTGGTGCTGCCGGGGCGCGTTTCGGACGATCACATGCGGTTCATGGCGCGCTGCGCCCTCGCGCAGGGCTGCAAGGCCATCGCCTGGTTCATGTTCCACGACCGCGACTGCTGGGGCGACTCGCCGGTCAGCTCCCACGGCCATCCGCGCCCGAGCCTGGACGTGCTGGCCGATACGGTGGACCTGGCCACCGAGGCGATCCGGAACTGGGACCGGCTTGCGCCGCGGATGGACGCGGCCGTGGTTTACGACCTGATCCAGCACCAGCACGCCTCGATCGGCGATCCCTCGCCGTGCGACGACAACAGCCTGCCGGTCGGCAGGCCGGGCATCGCGGGCGTGCCGGCGGGCATGGCTTCGACCGAGTACGTGGGTCTGTTCCGGCTGATCGAGGAGAACGGCTACCAGGCCGCCGCGGTGGACGTCCTGCACGGCCCGAAGCGTCTCAGGGACTATCCGCTGGCCTTCCTGCCCGGATCACCCGTTATTGAACGGGCGGCGGCGCGCGCGATTGAATCCTATCTCAAACAGGGCGGCGCGGTGGCGCTGACCGGCGCGTGGCCCGCGCTGGACGAGCGCGGTCGGGATTTCCGCTTCCTGGGGCGCGCGGCGCCGCGGCGGGCCGGCGCGATCCGCGTGGGGAAGGGGCGCCTTGTCTGGCGGCCCGACTTCATCGCGCAGGACAAGCCCGAGGAGGAATCCCCGGCGAGCCTGGCGTTCGTGGGCGGACTGCTCAAGGCCCATGCCGGCGCGCCGCACGTGCGCATCCGCCCGGCGCAGGAGGTGACATGGGTGGACTGGCAGCCGGGCGGAGGACAGAGGAAATACGCGCAGCCGCGCAACCTGGGCACGGCGGTCCTCCACCGCGGTCCGGGCGAATCCGTGGTGTTCGTGCTGAACCACTACCCCGTCGCCGCGCGGTTCGAGCTTGAATTTGCCTCCCGGGACGTGAAGCGCATCGTCAACCTCTCGACCGGCGAGACGCTCCGCGTGGCGCGCAGCCGCGCCGTGGTGGACGTGGATCGCAAGTGCGCCGAGGTCTACCGCGTGGAAACCGACAACTGACGATTGAGAACAGAGCCCTTGCGAAACGGGCGTCAGTCGCGCTATCAGTAGTCATTCCGACGGAGTCATCTAATTCTATGATGGAGTTGGTCATGCATCGATTGTCATTTGTTGTCCTCGCGTGTGCTTTTCTGGCCGGCTGCGGCAAGCCGAGTGAACCGGCCAGGCCCCCGGCCCCGCCTTCCCCCGCCGGCGATGCGGGAGGGGCGCCGCCCGCCGCGACCCAGGCAACGGTCGCCGCGGTGAGCCCCGCGCCCGAGCAAGCGCCACCCCCTCCGCCGCCCGTCGCGGGGGACTTCGAGGGCCGGCTGCGGCAAGTGATCGCGGCGCGGAAAGACGTCGATTTCGCCAAAGCGATGGATCTCTGCGGCGCGATGCAGAGGGAGTTCAGCGCGCCGGAGCAGAGCGAGACGCTGAACGAACTGATGGGCGAGCTGGTCGAAGGCCGGAAAGCCGCGGCGACCCTTTCGTTCGCCGTCCAGAAACTCGGGTCGGACGATCTGCAGACAAGGCAGGTGGGCGGACAGGTGCTCGCCGAGGCGGAAGAAAACGGTCTCATCTTCCTGCGGCACGCCCTGCGCACGAAGGACGAGCGGACCGCCCTGGAGGCGGGCCGGCTCCTCATCGAGATGGTCGACGCCGGCGCGATACCCGACTTCTTCGAAAGACTCAAGGCAAACCCCGCCTCGCCGCTGGGGCGCCAGGCCGTGCAGGCGCTCGTGTTCACGGCGGGCAGCGTGGACCGGGACACGGTTTCGTCCTGCTTCGCGATGGTCCTGGAGGACGAGGCCTTTGCCGCGCCCGATGTTGTCGACTTTGCGGAGGCCGTGTTCAGCCGCGTCTGCGCGCGGGACGAGCAGGCCTTCAACGAGGCCGTGGGGCATCCGGACGGAATGAACGCCCTGCGCGACCATCTGGGCAGGGCCCTGCTGTCCGGCAAGCCGGAAACGGTGGCCTGGGCCTGCGGACGTATGCCGGATCTGCTTCCGCTCCAGAACGGTTTCCGCGTGCAGTACTTTCCGAACACGCAGTTCGAGAAGGCCGCGGCGGACCGGATGGAACCCGGCGTAGGGCTGGATCTCAACCGCTCTCCCCTTCCGCAGGGGCGCCGGAACGATATCTCCGTGCGCTGGACCGGCGATATTCTGGTGCGCCATCCCGGTGAACATGTCGTCAACTTCCGCTCAAATCCGGGCGCCCCGCGCGCGATCAACATGTGGGTTGACGGCAAGCACGCGCTGGAATTCTCGCACGGGGGATGGGACCAGAGCGCCACGCTGACGCTCAAGGCAGGATGGCATACGCTTCGGATCGACTACGTCAAGCGGGAAGGCGGGAACAACGAGGGCGACCTCAGTTTCGGCTGGACCGGCCCGAAGGTTGACGGCGCGCAGGGCCCGGCGGTTGTGTTCATGCAACGCCCCTGGCCGGATGAGGTCGCGGCCATGGTCCGGGCGGCATCGGACCTGGGCGCGAAGGACTGGCCGGTCGCGAAAATGGCCCGGCAGCGCCTGGCGGGCGCCGCGGGCCTCGGGCGCCTGTTTCTGTTCGACGCGCTGAAGACGCAGGCCGGCGCCGCCCGCCGGCAGGCGATGGACGAACTCTGCGATCTGGCGCCGCAGATCGAGCCGCGGCGCTTGGCCGACCTGTACGGCAGGGCCGTGGCGGAGGATGCCGAACCGGTGAATCAATACGTCGCGATCCTCTGTTCCGCCCTGTGGCAGGTCTGCGACAGCGATCCGGAGAGGTTCAACAAGCTGGTCGGATCTCCGGAGGGCCACGGGAAACTGAAGGCCCGGATCGAAGCGGCGCTGGTCTCGAACGACAAGGCGCTGGTCGCGCGCGCGTGCCGCAACGGTTATCCGTTCGCGCCGGAGATACCCGGTCTCCACGGACGGTACTTCGCCGATCCGGACTTCCGTGAACCGGCCGCCGACCGGCTCGACGCGTCGGTCGAGGTCGGCAAACCGCAGTACCCGCTTCCGCCGGACCGGCAGGGCAAGGTCTCCGTCGAGTGGAGCGGCGTGCTCGTTGTCGAACAGGCCGGGGAGTTCAAGTTCTGGCCGGAGGCGCGCGGACAGGCCGGTTTCACCGTGGGAGGCGTGGGCGTGGGCTGGGGCACCGCGATGACGCTGGCCGCCGGCCGGCACGCGTGCCGGGTGGAATTCAGCCAGGCCGATACCAACGCGGAGTCGTGGATTCGGTTTAATTGGGAAGGCCCCGGCAAGGGGCGCGGCCCCGTGGGCCCATTCCGCTGCGCGCCGTGGGACAGCCGTCTGGACGCGCTGGGCACGGCCGGAAAGGACCTCGCATCGGGCGACTGGGCCCGGACGCGGGCGGCGAAAGCGGTCCTTCGCGAATCGGCGGATGTGGGCCTGCTCTATCTCCGCAACGAGCTTCGCCATGCGGCGCCGCCCGAGGCGGCCGCCGCCGCGACGTTCCTGGCGGAATTGGGCGACAAGGATGCGCCGCCCCTGCTGCTGGCCCGGCTGAAGGCGGAGAAAGACGCCGCGGCGGTCGTGGCGCTGACCGACGCGATCGGCAAACTGTCTGGATCGATGGCCCCGGAAGTCTTTCCCGGTCTGTACAAGGACGCTCTGGCCGAGGGCGCCGGCGAAATGAACCCCTATGCATCCATCCTGTGCGCGGCGCTGTGGCGGGCGTGCGGGAGCGACGCGAAGAAATTCGGCGCGCTCGTCGGCGACCCGGAAGGACACGCGAAGCTGGACGCGCACGTGAAGGCGGCGCTGGCTTCGAAAGACGCGGCCGCGGTAGCGCGTGCCTGCCGCAACGGGTGTCCGCTCGGGCCGATGCTGCCGGGGCTGCACGGGCGATACCACGAGGAGACGCAGTTCGACCGTCTGATCATGGAGCGGCTGGACGGACGCATCGAGATCGGCAACCGCCAGTTCCCGCTGCCGACCAACCGCCAGGACAACATCTCCGTGGAGTGGAACGGCTGGCTGTCGGTTGACCAGGCGGGGGAGTACACCTTCCAGGGCGGTGCGGAGGATGTCGTGTTCTTCTATATTGACGGCAAGCACGTCAACGGCGGCGACTGGCGCCAGCCGCAGAAGGTGACGCTGGCGTCCGGGATGCACGCTTTCAGCGCCAGGTTCTGGCAGGGACGTCCGGGGGCCAATTCCTATGTGAGCATCTCCTGGGAAGGTCCGGGAGTCGGGCGGCAGGTTCTTGCGGGTGTGCTGCGGTCGGCGGCGTGGGACGCGAGGCTGACGGAGCTCAGGGGCGCCGTGCCGAAGCTTGCATCGGGCGACCGCGCGGCGCTGCCCGCCGCGAGCGCGGTTTTTGGCGAATCGGGCGACGTGGGGTTCGTCTACCTGCGCAACGCGGTCCGGCACGGTCCGGCGCCCGAGGCGGCGGCGGCCGCGAAGCTCCTGGCCGAACTGCGCGACAAGGACGCGCCGCCGGTGCTGCTGGCGCGGCTGAAGGCGGAGAAGGAAGCGGCGGCGGTCGTGGCGCTGACCGACGCGCTGCGCGCTCTGACGTTGGAGATCGACGCGGCGACCTTTCCCGAATTGTACAAGGCGGCCTTTGCGAAAGACGCCGAGGCCATGAACCCGTATGCGCGGATCCTCTGCGCGGCGCTGATGGCGCGGCACGGCGACGCGGGGGCGTTCAACAAGCTTATCGGCGACGACAAGGGATTTGAGGCGCTCTCCGGGCATGTGAAGGAAGCGCTCGGTTCGGACAACGCCGGGACGGTTCGCCGGGCGGTCGTCTACGGCGCGCCCTTCGCGCCGGGACTGCCCGGGTTTGTCGGGCGGTACTACACCGGGCAGGGCTTCCTGGACCTCGTGCTCGAACGGCCGGATGCGCAGGTCAGCGTGCAGAACCGGCAGTTCCCGTATCCGGACGGGCGCCAGGACGACATTTCCGTCCGCTGGACCGGGTTTGTTAACGTGAATCAGCCGGGCGAATACACGTTCGAGGTCCGGTCCCACGGCTGGGCCAATGTCTGGCTGGACCGCCGCCACGTCGGGCACAGTTCCGGCTGGCATCCGCACAAGAAGGACGCCGTGACGCTCGCCAAAGGATGGCACGAGGTGCGAGTGGACATGGCTCAGGGCGGGGGAAACAACCAGGTGCAGTTGCAGTGGACGCCGCCCGGCGCCGGCCAGGACTGGCTGCAGGGGTTGATGGCGCCTCCCTCGGAGGCGCTGGCGGCGCAGATCGAGAAAGACGCGGGTGCGCTGGCGGCGGCCAAACCGGAAGACGCGGCGGCTATAGCCGTCCGGCTGACGCCGTGCGGCGACGCGGGGGTATTCTTCCTGCGCCGCGCGTTGCGCCAGGCACAGGCGGCGGAGGCGATCGTGGCGGTGCTGGTGGAGATGCGCGATCTGACGCTGTTGGACGCGATCCGCGAAGCGCGCAAGAGCAAGTCGCCGCTTGCGCCCAGGATCGAAGCCGCCCTGGAGGCGCTGGCCGCCAAGCCGGAAGCCCGCCACGGGAACTGGTTCTACGCCGTTCTGAAGGGCGACGGCAACCTGGAATTCCCGGTCTGCGGCACATTCCTTTCCAAGGCGCTGCAGGAGGTCTGCGGCAACAATGAAGGCCGTTTCAACAACGAGTTTGCCGGAGGCGACCCGCAGGGCGCCGCGACCTTGAAGGCCTATCTCGAGAAACTGCCCAAGCCGCCGGCGCCGCCCGCGCAGTGACGGCGAAGGCCGCGAAGCCGCGTTGCGCCGCATGCGGGGACTCGCGCGCTGTCGTCAGTGCGTCAGGGAATAGAACAGCCAGTTGATGGAAATCTTGTAGACCTGTCTCCGCTTTCTCCCGCGGACAAACTAACCGTGCGCGCCGCTGCAAAGCCATAGACGGGTGGCCGAAATCCAGGTGACACGCGACTCGCGCGGCGGTACCTTGTGCTCGCGCTGCGCGGGGGCTATGGTTTTGTCGGCCGCTACGGCGCCTGGCGGAGGGTACGGATGACAACACAAGCCAAACGTATTGCCGTGAGACTCGCCGGCGAGCCCGGCGTACCCTACGGCAAAGAACCGCTGACTTTCGGCGTTCCGTTCGCGGAAGGCGATCTGCCGGCCGGCGCGCGCCCGCGGGCGGTCAGGGCGGACGGAACGGAGATTCCGCTGCAGACGGCCGAGGTGACGACGTGGAAGAAGGACCTCAAGCACGTCAAGTGGCTGCTGGCCGATATTCAGGCGGACCCGGCCGTGGACGGGGAGCGGATATTCCTGGAGTATCCGGCCCCGTCGGAGTCGTCGGCCCCGTCGGACCGGTCGGACCGGTCCGACAGGACCGGCGCCATTACCGTTTCCATGGCCGACGGCATCCTGACCGTGGACACCGGCGCGCTTCGGCTCAAGATGCGCACGGACTACGAGCGCTGGCGCCTTCGCGAGAACACCTCCCCCTTCGCCGGCTGCCGGATCAAGACGGCGGACGGCTGGCGTGACGTGTGGCAGGGCGCGGGATTGCTGCTCTACATGAAGGACCAGCACGGCAACCTCTACACCTCGGAGGGGATCTGCCCCGCGCCGCGGACTGTCGTGGAAGAGCAGGGACCGCTGCGCGTCTGCCTGCTGGTCACGGGTCACCTCTATTCCTCCCAGGGGCTGCGCTTCTGCCCGTACAAGTTGCGCATTCACCTCTACGCGGGCAAGGCCGACCTGCGGATCTTCCACACCTTCGTCTTCGACCAGGACCCCACCCGCATCCAGTTGAAGGCCATCGGGTTGAAGGTGTTCGCGAAGACCGGAGACGGCGCGGTGGCGGCGGTCGGCGGGGAAGGCGCGGCCGCGCACTTCAGCCGCAACCTGACCCCCGACGTGAACGGCTATGCGACCCTGGGCGCCATCGGCTGCGACCAGGTTCGCGAGCGTCCCAATCCCGCCAACACCACCTCCGGCCAACTCTCGATACTGCAGGCGGACGATCTGCACTATGCCGCCCGGTTGAACGACCAGCTTTTTGGCGCCGGCGGCAAGGCGACGGGCTGGGCCGCCCTCAGCGGCCCCGAGGCGGGCGTGGCGGCCGGCATCCGCGATTTCTGGCAGGAGTATCCGAAGGGATACGCCGTGTCCTCCGCCGGCATCGACATCCGCATCTGGCCGGAGGACGCGCCGCAGCCGCTGAGCTTCCTGTCGCCGTTCGACGAGCCGCCGGTCGATTTCCGCGGAACGCGCGACGAGGAGGAGATCAAGCGCCTGCTCGCCGAGAACCCGACCGCGCCGCTGTCGCTCCGGCAGTTCCGTACGGACGACGTCAAGTGGATCGAGGACGTGATGGCCCGCCTCGCGCCGGGGCGGAAGATGAGCTACAACGACTTCCTGGGATCCTTTACCGGCATCGGGACGGCCAAGACCACCGAGATCGTTCTGCGGTTCAGCGCGGGGCCGATCTCCAACGCCGAGGCCGCCGCGTTCGGCGCCGCCGTGCAGGAACCCCTGGCGGGGATCGTGGACCCCGGTTACCTGTGCGGCACCGACGTGTTCGGCCGGTTCCTGCCCGCCGGTCACCCGCAGTTCGAGGAGATGGACCGGGAGCTGACCGCGTTTCACGAGCGGATCCACGTCCGGCCGATCCAGCGCGCGCGGCGGTACGGCATGTTCATGTACGGCCACATGATCAACGCGCATTCGCCCTCGACGCCGGACGCGGTGCATAACCTCTACATCAACGGCGACGAGCCGGAGAAGGCGCTGCGCTACGTCGGCCCCTTCGGCAACGAGGCCGCCGACAGCGTGCAGTGGGTGTGGGGCCAGTTCCTGCGCAGCGGCCGCCGCTGCGACCTGCGCTGGGCCCAGCTCGCTTCGCGCGCCACGGCCGACACCAGCTTCGTGCACGCCTTCCCGGGCCACGAGGAGAACGTCGGCTGCATTCACTATCACGGCCCGCAAGTCTGGCACAACGCCCTCAACCGGTCGCACTCGAATGTCGGCGGGATTGCGATGGACTACTACGTGACCGGCAACCGCCGGTTGCGCGACGTCATTCTCGAGGCGGCGGACGGCCTCGCCGACAACAAGCTGGAGCCCTGCGGCATCGTCTCATGCTTCGCGCCCATCGCGCGGGAGTTCGTCATTCCGGTGGCGATCCTGATGGAGGCGTACCAGCTTGCCTGGCACGAGAAATACGGCACGCCGGCCGAGCGCTCGCTCAACTGGTTCCTGCGCGCCGTCCGCACGCCGGGCTTCATGCCCGAGCACGTGTTCACGCGCGGCCCGCGCGGCGACCGGGCGGAGGTCGAGGGCGAGACGTTCAGCCCCACCTGCAACGACGACCAGATGCTGATGCCCGCCTTGCGGCTGTTCCCGTCCAAGGCGCTGACCGACTTCATCCTGGCCCAGGCGAAGCACGGGCGCCGCGGGCACCTCGCGTATGACTTGACGGGCGATCCCGAGATTGCCGCCGCCGCGCTGATGGGCACGCGGGACTACGTGGGCGCCTTCCGCAACGGCGGTAACCCCGGCATCTACCACCATTCCGCGTGCGACCACGTGCCGCGCGGCATGAAGATCGTCGCGCTGGCGGCGGAGAAGGATCCCGGATTCTGGGAGTGGGCGAAGAAATGGGCTGAGGAGCGGAAGGCCAATCCGAAGCCGCCGCCGCCGAAGCCGCCCGAGCGGAAAGGCAGGATCAGCCTGGGCGCGCTGAGCACGGAGCCCCACCGCGGCTGAGACCGCGCATGCGCCCGCGGCCGGCGGACCGCTGCGCCGGATGGGGCGCAGCGTTGCCGACGGTCTGCCGCGCATGCAACCCGTTACGGTGCAATATGTCGAGAAAACGGAGCGGGCCATGAAGCAGCCGCTCTTCATCGGAGGCTTGTTCAACCTGTCGGACGGGGTCAACGCGGCGCTGGACAACGTCATGGCCCTGTGGTTCCGCCTCATGGAGCTGCCGCTGCTTTTCGTGCTGGCGCTGGCGGCCGCGGCGCTCGCGGTTCCCCTGCTGATAGCGGCCCGTTTGCTCCGCGGACGCGGATTCCGCCGTTTTTTGCCTCTGCTGTGCGTCGCGGTCGCGGCGACGCTCGGCTTTGTCGCCACGGAATGGCGATTGAGCGTGATGGAGCGGCGCATTCGCGACCTGCAGAACCGGGCGGCGATGCAGCAGGGCGAACTGCAGGCGGCGCTCGATGCGCGCCCCAGGGGGCCCCGCCACCTGCTCTTCGATCCCGCGGCGGCGGAGGAGGGTCTGCGCGAGGCGTTCGGCGACGTCCGCGTCATGGCTTCCGTCCACAACGAGGCCGCGGACCTGGCGCTCATACGCGTGGCCGCGGGACCGGTGCAGGCGTTCCTCGCGGTGATCGACCTGACCTGTCCGGACCTGGAAATCCGGCTGGACGCCGCCGTCGGCGAAAAGACGCTCACCTCGGAGTTCGCTATGACGAACGGCTGTTTCATCGCCGTCAACGGCGAAGCCGGCAGATCGCCCGCCCTCGATTCCGGCTTCGGCGACTGGATCGGCAACCTCGTCTCGGCCGGCAACCCGCTCCTGCTGGAGGATACCGACAGGCGTCCGTTCCTGGCTTTCGACAGCCGGAACCGGGCGTCATATTCCCCGGCGCGGGCGGTCGAGAGGTCGGCATCGCCCGACTGGCACAACGTCATCTGGGGCCGTCAGGACGCGCTGACCAACGGCACGGTGACGGCGCCGGCGCAGGGCGACCGGCAACCCCGCACGGCGATGGCAATTGACGG
>VGWJ01000019.1 GCA_016873635.1 Lentisphaerota bacterium
CGGCGTTCTTCGGGATCAACACGTGCGCTGGGCGATGCATACGTCTCGGCAAAGGGCGGAGGGGGGCCGGAGTCGGGCGGGCTCAGAGGAAGGAAGGCCCCGGATATGGGTTCGCCGGACGCTTACGTCGAATGGCTCAAGACCGTTCGGAAATGACAGCGCGCCGCTCCGCCGGTTGCGCTCTTTACACGCCAGAGCGCGCTTGTTCCTTCGCCCCGGCCGGCAGGAACCGGCTTGACCCGCCATAGTCGCTGCGACGACGGCGGTCTTGTGACGGCGGAGCCCGAAGGGCGAAGACGCATCGCCCGGTACGCGCAGGAACGCGCACCGGACTGCCCGGAAGACCGGGCCCCGTTGTTGCCGTCCGTTGCTCGGCGCGCGACTACGCCGTGTAGTGCCGCTGTGGATCCGCGACGCTCTGAAGGACGTAGACGTAAGAGTAGCCTTGCACCTGGCTTGCCCGGGCATAGTTCGGAGCGGAATGTAGTGGGGAGCCCGGCTTCGTCCCGCAGCTTCGCTGCGGAACTGCGCCGGGGCAGGCTTCGTCCTCCGCTCCGCTCCGGACGAAGCCTGGAGGCGGGGGGAATCGAACCCCCGTCCGAGCCGGAGTCACTTCAGCATCTACGCGCGTGTTCCGTCTTTTGAGTCTCGCTGCCGGAAACGCCGGCGAACAGGCTTAGCCGGCAGCCAGCGCCCTGTTGGAGTCTCGCCCATCCCCCCGGACGCCCGGGTTCAGGACCAGCCTGCTGTCGTCGCCTCACTCCGCCCAGCAGACATCGGCGGGGAGACGTCGCGGTCAATTAAGCCGCGAGAGCCAGCTCTTCGTTGGCTTTTGTGTTTTGTGCCCGGATTTTTTACGAGGCCAACCGGACGTCCTCGGCGCGCAACTGGAGCTTCAACCAACCCGTCGAAACCAGTCGCCCCCATTACGAATGCCGAAGGCCGAGTGAGAAATGCCGAAAGCGGTAAACCTCCGGCACAGGATCAGTGCGGCCCTTCGACCGCGAATATTGTCGCGCAGGCGGCTGGGAACATGCAAGCAGTATCTGCCGCGGTGTCGCGGTCATCGGCCGCCTTCGAGTTGACAAGGCGCGCCGCACCTGCGAGAAGAATGGGCGCGGAGAAATCGAATGACCGGGACGAAAGTCGGGCGGCTTCCGGCGCTGGGACTGACCGTGGGGCTGCTCTGCGGCTGCGCGTCGCACCCGCCCACCGCGATCGAGACGGTGCGCTACCCCCAGGTGGTGGGCGTTCCGCGCGACGCGGTGGATATCGTACCGCAGGCGCGTAATCTCGCGTCGCCCCGCGACCTTGCCGGGAGCCGGCGCGACCCCTCGGCGAAGGCGCAGGCCACGCTTCTGCTGTACCTGCAGCGCGAAGTCTCGCAGCTTCCGGTCCGCGGCCTGCGCGTGGTCGCGGATACGGAACGGGCCGGCGCGACGCTGCGCTGCGACCTGCGCTGCCACACTCACGTGACGCGGAACGCATCGATCGTGGCGTTGTTGCCCCTTCCGCGCAACCGCACCGCCACGGTCTGCGTCGAAAGCGAGCTGTACGATACGCGCACCGCCAGACTGATCGAACGCCGCGAGGAGTGGGGCTGCGTCCGGCAAAGAGGGCCGCTGTCCGGCGCGGACCGAACGGAGCCCACGGAAGAAGACCTGCGCGAATACCTGATCAGGAAGACGCTGGCGGGTTTGCTGGCCGCCGTTGAGAAGTGCAGCCGCTCAGGACTGCTTCCCGAAGCCGAATACTGAAAGAAGGGAGAAGCGGGCACCCCGCTTGAGGGGGGAGCGGTCAGGGGTGTGCGAGGCGCCCGCCCTTTTTTCAAACATCGACGTAAAATCTATAGCAGGATTCCGGCCACCTCCGCAACAGTTTTTTGAAGTTTATTTTTTCTTGCCCGCGGGGCCGTGTCGGCCGAGGATTTTGAAAGGCCCGGCGACGTCACGGGCGGTCGGCGGCAACCGGCGGCCGTCGCACGTGCATATCAGCGCTGAGACGGATGCGACACTTTGCCGTGAGACGGCGCGGAGCCGGCGGCCCGGTCGTGCGAGGACGCCGCGGAAACCGGCGGGAGCGATACATGAACCTCGGCGGAAGAGGCGCGTTGCTGTGGGCGGGGACGCTGCCGCTTGGCCTTCTGGCAGTGTCTCTACTGATTTTGCTGGTTCCCGCGCCTGATTCGCGTCCGGAACCGGACCCGGCGCCGTCGCCAGCCGCGCCGCCGCGCGTCGCTCCGGTTTCCGCACCGTTTTTCCCGGCAAACGCAGGCGAACGGCCGCCCGAAGTCGTGCCGCTGGTCCGCGGGTCCGAACCGCCAGGCATCAGGCCGCCGGCCGTTTCCGCGTCCGCGGGCGCAGGCGGCGCGGAGCAGGGACGGAGCCTCGTGGCGCCGCGCATGCCGGAGACGCCCGGTCAGCGGGCGCCTGACGCGCCGCAAGCGCCGGACGTTCGCGCGGCGCAGCCGGCGGCGGAAGTCCCCGTTGCCCGTCTGCGCGTCCGGGGACCGCCGGCACTGGAGGAGGTCGAGAACCGGCGCGCGGCCGATATGCTGGGACAGTGGATCGCCACGTACGGCGCGACGATCCTGACCTGGATGAAGGACGCGGATATCGACGATGCCACCTATGACCGCGCGATTCTTTCGGCCGTGCAACGGATGAGCTACGCCAAGGGCCCGGAGGCCGCCGCGCTGTTCACGGCATTTGTCACGGCCGGACGCATGGACCGCATGACCGATGCGGGTCTCTACGCGCACGCCGTTTCGGCGGCCAAGGGGCTCGGGGCGGTTTTCGGCGCGATGGACTATCCCGCCGCCCTGGAATGGGGATTCGCGCTGCCGGAGGGATCCGCCGCGCAGGCGTATGTGCTCAGCAACGTGGCCTTCTCGCAGTCGCACGGGGCGGCGCTGCCTTCGCTGCCGTGGATCAAGGACATGCATCCCGGTTTCGCGCGCGTGCGCGTGATCGCGGCGCTGGCCTACGGGCGCATGCTTGCGGCGCGGGACACGGTCTTGACGCCGGAGATCAAGCGGCAGCTTGACAGCGATGAATTCATCCCGGCACGGCTCAGCGAAATCGTCCGGGAATCCGCGCTGCCCGCGGAGGAGAAGCGGGTCCTGCTGGCGTTGCTGTGAACCTGGCGCTCAGTAGTAGCGCAGGCGGCGGCGCGTTGCCAGCCAGGTGGCGACGAAGACGGCTCCCGCGACGAGCGCGGCGATGCCCAGCCGCCGCGGCCAGCGGCGGGGCGTCCGCGTGGCTTCCGGTTTCGCTTCGGCGACCTGCGCGGCCGGCGGCGGCGCGGGCGGCGGAGGCGGCGGCGCGGTCAGGAAACCGCGCGCGAGCAGCTCTTTGGCGCGCGCTTCGCGCACGATGCGGTCGCGGCTGCCGAGCACCACGGCGATCACGCGGCGGCCGTCCTGCGCGGCGCTGGCCGCGACGGAGTATCCGCCGGCCCGGAAATATCCGGTTTTCAGGCCGTCGCACCCGGGCACCTCTTCGAGCAGACGGTTGTGCGTGCGCATCTCGAACGTGTTGTTGCGGAACCCGCGCAGCGGGGCCGAAGTATAGGCCAGGCTCTGGGGGTAGTTCCGCGTCAGCTCGCGCGCCAGGACGGCAAGGTCGCGCGCGGTTGAAACGTCGGGTTTCTGGCCCGCCGCCGGCGGCAGACCGTGCACGGAGGCGAAAACGGTGGAATGCATGCCCAGCCGCCGGGCGTGCGCGTTCATGAGCGCCACGAAGGCCTCCGTCGTGCCCGCGACGTGCTCGGCCAGCGCGACGGCCGCGTCGTTGGCCGACTGGATCACAAGGGCGTAGAGAAGGTCCTCCACGCTGAAGACTTCGCCTTCCTTGAGATACACCTGGGAGCCGCCCATGCGGGAGGCGGCGGCGCTGACGCGGACCTGGTCGCCGAGCCGGAGCCCGCCTTGCCGGGCCTTTTCCAGCACGATCAGCAGGTCCATGAGCTTGACGATGCTCGCCGGATAGGCCGCGGCGTCGGCGTTGTCCTCGAAAAGCGTCGCGCCCGTGGCGGCGTCAATCACGATCGCGCCGCGATAGGGGTCGGCGGAAAGATCGGCAATCGGCGCCCGCGCGGCCTGCGCCGCGATGGCCGAGGCCAGCAGGGCCGCGGCGGCGGAGCCGGCCGCGGCGCGAAGGCGGGCGGTGGGCATGCTGTGGAATTGCCGCATTGTCGTCTCCTGGAATCCCGGGTATCCTTCCAGACGCTTTCTTGGGGGACAAGTGAAAACGGCGGGCGTCCTGGTTTGGAACGTGGATCCGGTGCTGCTCCATCTGGGGCCGCTGGAACTGCGCTACTACGGCATCTTCTTCGCGCTGACGGTCATCGGCGGCTACATGCTGTTCGAGCGCAGGATGACCGCTCTCGGATACCCGCGCGACCTGGCGGCGCGCTTCCTCCTGTACGCGGTGGCCGGGCTGACCGTCGGCGCCCGGCTGATGCACTGCCTCGCATACCGGCCGGATTTCTACCTGCGCAACCCGCTTGAGATCCTGAAGGTGTGGAGCGGCGGGCTGGCCAGCCACGGCGCGGCCGTCGGCTTGCTTCTCGCCGGCGCGCTGTTCGCGCGGGTTACGCGGACGCCGTTCGTGGACGTGGCCGACTGCGGCGTCTTCGCCGCCGGCGTGGGGGCCGCGCTGGTGCGGCTGGGCAACTTCTTCAACAGTGAAATCGTGGGCCGCGTTACGGCGGCGCCCTGGGCCGTGCGGTTCATGCGCCGCGACGGTCTGCCGCGGCACCCCTCCCAGGTCTACGAAGCGCTGGGCGCGGCCGTCATCCTGGGCGCCATGCTGGCCCTTGCGGCGCGCGGACGCGGGCGCCCGCGCGGTTTCTATTTCGGGTTCTTCATGACGGCCTACTTCGCCTTCCGTTTCGGCGTGGAGTTTTTCAAGGAATACCACACGCTGCGCGCGGGGCTCACGATGGGTCAGTATCTGAGCGTTCCGTTTTTGCTGGTCGGCCTGCTCGCGCTGCTGCGCGGCCGGCGGGCCGGCTGCCGCGCGGCGGCGGGGCTGTCCGGCCCATGAGCGCGCCGGCCGCGTATCTCGGCGTGGACGCCGGAACCGAGAACGTGCGCGTTTCCGTCGCCGAGCGCCGCGACGGAAGGCTGATCATCGTCCGGCGCGCCGCGGCGGCGCACGGCGGACGCCTGCGCGGAGGCCTGGATCGCCTTCTGGGGGCCATGCCTCTTTCCGCTTTCGCGGGCGCCGCCGCCAGCGGACGGCGCGCCGGGGCGCTGCGCCTGGCGGGCGTGCCTGAACCGCGGGCGCTGGCCGAGGGTTTTGCGGCGGCGCACCCGGACGTGGCGCGGGCCACGCTGGTCAACATCGGCAGCCGCGGCTTCGGGGTGCTGGAACTGCGGTCGGCGCGCGACCACGTCTACCGCCGCAACAACCGGTGTTCGCAGGGCACGGGCAGCTTCCTGACGCAGCTCACGGGGCGGCTGGGGCTGCGGCCCGAAGAAGCCGACGCCCTGTGCGCGGGGGTGGCGCATCCGGCCGCGCTTTCCGGACGCTGCCCCGTGATCCTGAAGACGGACATGACCCATCTCGCCAACCGGGGCGAGCCGCGGGAGGCGATTCTGGCCGGGCTTTTTGACGCGGTGGCCGAGAACGTCGAGGCGCTGATCAGGCGCGACACCGCGCCGCCGGACGTCTACCTGTGCGGCGGCGTGTCGCGCTCGCTGCGCCTCCGCGCCCACATGCGTCGTTTTCTCGAGGCGCGCGGCATGCGCCTGCGCGGGGAGCCCGGCGAGGCGTCCTTGTTCTACCAGTCCGACGGCGCGGCGCTGGAAGCGGCGCGCCTGGGGTTGCCCCTGCCCGGGGGTGAGACGATTTACGCGGCCGACAGCGCCGGGTCGTTTGAGCGCATCAAGCCCCCCCGCGCGGCGCTGGCCCTGGTCCGGACGGGCGAGGGGGCCCGCGGGACGGCCGGCGCGCGCGTGATCGTCGGGCTGGACATCGGATCGACCGGCGCCAAGGCGCTGGCCCTGGACGCGGCGCAGCGCCGGCCGGTGTGGCGCCGGTACGTGCCCACGGCGGGCGATCCGGCCGGCGCCGCCGGCGGCCTGGTGCGCGCGTTCCTGGAGGGGATCGGCGCGGGCGTTGCCGTGCACGGGGTGGGCGTCACCGGCTCGGGGCGCGAGATTGTGGGCTCGATGCTGCGGGCCTGCGTGGCGCCGGAGCGCGTGCGCGTGATCAACGAGATTGTTGCGCACGCCGCCGGCGCGCTGCACTACGACCCCGGCGTCGACACCATTTTCGAGATCGGCGGGCAGGACGCGAAGTACGTGCGCCTGCAGGACGGCGAGGTGTGCGAGGCGGCGCTGAACGAGGCCTGCTCGGCCGGGACGGGCTCTTTCATCGAGGAACAGGGCCGCCGCGTGGCCGGCCTCCGCGGCGCGGACGAGCTGGCGGCGGAAGCGTTGCGCGCCGAAAGCGCGGTATCGTTCGGCCAGCACTGCTCGGTGTTCATGGCCGAGATCATCGAAGAGGCGCTGGGTTCGGGCGTGCCGCGCGAGGCGGTGGCGGCCGGCATCTACGACTCGGTGGTGCTCAACTTCCTCAACCGCGTCAAGGGCGCGCGGCCGATCGGCCGCAAGGTGTTCTGCCAGGGCATGCCGTTCGCGTCGCCGGCCCTGGCCGCCGCCGTGGCGGGCCGGATCGGGCGCGAGGTCATCGTGCCGCCGGAGCCGGGTTTCACGGGGGCGCTGGGCGTCGCGCTGCTGGCGCGGAAGGAGCTCGGCGCGACCGGCGACGGCCTGGACCTGCGCGCCTTCGGCGCGGCGCGGCTGGTGGCGCGCGATACGTTTGTGTGCCGGTCGAGGCGGGGTTGCGGCGGGGCGGGCAACCGCTGTCGCATCGACCGCCTGCGCGTGAGCGTGGCGGGGCGCGAACGCCGGTACGTCTGGGGAGGAAGCTGCGCGCTTTTCGCGCGCGGGTCGGGGACGCGCGCGCTGCCGGACATGACGCCGGACCCGGTGCGGGAGCGGCGCGAAGCCGCGCGCGCGCTCGCGGCCGGACTGTCCGCGCCGCGCGGGCGCCCCGTGATCGGGCTGTCGGACGAGTTCGCGCTGAAAGGTTTGTTCCCGTTCTTCGCGACGTTCCTGCACGCGCTGGGTTTCGATCTGTGCGTGCCGGGCAGGGCGGGAAGGGAGGCGCTGAAACGCGGCATCGAGGAGCTGCACGCGCCGCTGTGCGCGCCCATGCAGCTTTTCGCCGGAGCGCTGGCCGGCCTGCGGGAGCAGCGGCCGGCGCATCTGTTCGTGCCGATGCTGGTTGACCTGCCGCGCGCCGAGGGGGCGGCGACGTCGACCGCCTGCCCCCTGAGCCAGGCAAGCGCGGACCTGCTGGCGGCCGGCGCCGGCGCGGCGGCCGGCGCGCGCCTGCACGCGCCCGTGATCCGCATGGGACCCGGCAATCTGCGCTCGGCGTTGTTCCGCGGGTCGGTGGAAGGCGTTGCGCGCGACTTCGGCGTGCGCGGCCGCGCGGTTCGGGAAGCGGCCTACGCGCGGGCGCTGGACGCCCAGGAGCGTTTCGACGCGGAGCTGTCGGACCGCGGCCGCGCGGCGCTCGAGTTCGCGGCGCGGCGCGGCATGATCGCGGTCGTGCTGCTGGGCCGGCCCTACACGCTGCACAACGACGTTCTCAATTCGAGCGTGCCGCGCCTGCTGCGCGAACTGGGGGCGTTGGCCGTGCCGGTCGACGCCTACCCCGTGGGCGCGGACGTGCCGCCGGACAGCGCGCTGTACTGGGGCTACGGCCAGGCCAACGCGCGCGCCGCGCGGGAAGTGCGGCGCACGCCGGGCCACTACGCCGTATTCTGCTCGAACTACTCCTGCGGACCGGACAGCTTCGACTTGCACCTGGTCACGCGCATCATGCGGGGCAAGCCCTTTGCGGTGATCGAGACCGACGGCCATTCCGGCGACGCGGGCACCAAAACGCGGCTGGAAGCCTTCCTGCATTGCGCGGAGGCGCACCATCGCGCGGAGACCTCCGGCCGGCGTCGCGCGGCGGCGGCGGCGGCGCGGCCGGCGGCGGCGGCGACGCTGGATGAAGTGCGGGCAAGCGGAGAAACGCTGCTCATACCGCGCATGGGCGAGAACGCCGAAGTCCTGGCCGCCTGCCTGCGGGCCGACGGCTACCGGTGCGAGGCGCTGCCCCTTCCGGACCGCGACGCGCTGGCGCTCGGCCGCGCCTGCACTTCGGGCAAGGAATGCCTGCCTGCCGTGGTCACCCTGGGCAGCCTCCTGCAGCGGCTGGAGCGCGGAGCGGGCGGCGAGCGGCTGGCCTTCCTCATGCCCACGGCCAGCGGGCCGTGCCGCTTCGGAATGTACAGCCTGCTGCACCGGATGATCCTCGGCGAGTCGCGGCACGGCGCGCGCGTGAGGGTGGTATCGCCGCACAGCGCGGACTATTTCGCGGGCATATCGCGCGGCCTGGCCGTGAAAGCGTTCGCCGCGTTCTTCGCCTGCGACGTGCTGTACGACGCGCTGCTCGATGCGCGGCCCGCGGAACGCGCGCCGGGAGCCGCGCAGGCGGTCTACGACCGCTGGTACCGCCGCCTGCTCGCCGGACTGGAACGCGCGCCGTCGCCGCCGGCGGGGAAGGCCCTGGGGCAGGCCCTCAACGGCGTTTTCGGCCTGGGCGGCCTGTTGCGCGCCGCGGCCGCGGACTTTGCGGCGGCCCGCGATGCGGCGCGCGATCTGCCGGGCGTGGCCCTGGTCGGCGAGATCTACGTGCGCCTGGATCCCTTCGCCAATGACGAGGTCGTCCGCGGGCTGGAGCGGCGCGGGGTCCGGGTCAGGCTCGCCCCCTTTCACGAGTGGATCGACTACGTGCAGTGGCTGAACAGCGCCGGGCCCGACCGGCGCCCCGCGCGCCCGGCGCGCGGACGCGCGGCGGGCGCGCTGGCCCGGCTGATGCGCGACCGGATCGAGGACCGTCTCTACGGGGCCGCGGCCGGGCCGCTGTCCTGGCCCCGGCGCGCCACCGCGCTCGACGCCGTGCGCGCCGCCGAAGGATTGCTGCGCCGCGAGCTGGCGGGCGAGGCGATCCTCACGCTCGGTTTCGCGCTGCACGAATTCCTGCGCGGGCGCGTGCATGGCGCGGTGAACGTGGGACCGCTGGAGTGCATGCCGGGCCGCGTGGCGGAGGCGCAGTTCGTGCGGGCCGGCGAACGCCACGGGCTGCCGGTCACGACCGTGTTCCTCAACGGCGATGCGATGGATTCGGCGCCGCTGGACGACCTGGTTTACCGCGTTCAAAGGAGTTTCCGCTTGTCTGGCGTCGCCGCCGACCGATAAGTACGGGTTGCATGAAGAAAAAGACCGGATCGCTTCCTCTACCGCGGCCGCCGCCGGCAACACCGCCGGCGAAACGAATACCGACGCCGGCGCCCGGGCCCACGCGGCTGCGCGCCATCTTCGACCGCAATCCGGTTGTGGCCGTTCCGCGCGGTTCCCGGGGAGAGCGCGCGACGTCCCTGAAACGCGTGATCATGCCGGGGGACCGCGCAGCCGGACGCATGGCGCTGCCATCCGCGGCCGCCGCCGCCGCGGAGAAGCGTCGGCGCACCATTGCGGCCGCGGCCGACGGCGCGCCGCCGCCGGCCGGGCGCTTGTCCGCAAGCGACGCCGTCAAGCGCCGGCATTTCTGGCGGGACCAGGGCCGGGTGGGAAAGGACCGCTATCGGCTCGATGAGCTGGTGGCCATGGGAGGGTACGGGCGGGTCTACAGGGCGCGCGACGTGCTCATCGACATCCGGGTCGCAATCAAGATCCTGAACGCCGCCGCCACGCGCGACGCGGGGGCCGCGCTGGCGTTCCGGCGCGAGGCCCGCGCGGCGATGCAGCTTTCGCACCCGAACGTCGTGCGCCTGTACAACGTGTGCAAATCCGGCGCGGTCTACTTCCTCGTGATGGAGTTCGTGGAAGGCTACGATCTCCGAAACGTGCTCAGGCAGCTCGGCCCGCTGACGCCGGAAAAAACGGCACGGGTGATCGAGGGATGCGCGGAGGGCATGGGCCACGCGCACCGCCGCGGCGTGCTGCACAACGACCTCAAGCCGGAGAATCTCATGATCGACCCGGCGGGCGTCGTCAAGGTGATCGACTTCGGCATCGCGACGCTGAAGCGGGCGCGCGCGGACGCCGAACACGTTGAGGGTACGCCCGCCTACATGAGCCCGGAACAGCTCCGGGGCGATCCGCTGGACGCGCGTTCCGACCAGTTCGCGCTGGCGGTCATTGCCTGCGAACTGCTGACCGGCGAGCCGCCGTTTTCGTGCGACGAGAGCGTGGAGCGCCAGCTCGCCGCCCGCGCGGCGGTTGAGCTGCGCGGCGTGCCGGAAGCGGTCGCCGGGGTCCTGGCGCGGGCCCTGCACCCGGAGCCTGCGCGGCGCTGGGAATCGGTGACGGAGTTCGCGGCGGCGCTGTCGGCGGCGGCGCGCGGCACGAGCGAGGCAGGGCCGGTTCTCAGCGCGCCCTGAGATGCAGCCACAGCGCGGCGGCGGCCGCGCCGGCGGCGTTGGCGCCCATATCCCCGAGTGAGAACGCGCGGTCGGCGGGCCCGAGGGCGCCCTGCATCCATTCCAGGAGCGCGCCGTAGCACGCGCAAAGCGCGGCAACGGCGGCCGGCCGTATCCCGCGCGCCGCGCGCGTCCGCCACGACCAGACCAGGGCGAGCCAGCCGTACATGGCCGCGTGCGCCACCTTGTCGAAGTGGGGGATGAGTCCCGGCATGTCGCCGAAAGCGCGACCCGGCATCAGCGAAGCGACGCCGACGGCCAGGGTGCTGAGCGCGCACACGATCGCGCGCGCGCGGGGCGATGCGTTTGACGGACGCATGGCGGGCAGTGTCGGCGTTGGCGGCGGCGAAGTCAATCGGCGGATATGCGGACTTTTCGCGGCTTGTGCTCCGCAAACCGCGGCGCCGCTCTTGGAAGGATGCCTGGGCCTTTCCGCGAGGCTTGCTCTGCGCGGTTGAAAGCGCGGCGGCGATGTGCGTAAGATGCGGCATGTCTTTTCTTGAAGTCGAGGATCTGCGGGTGGTCTTTGCGGCGCGGTCGCGGGCGGGGCGCTCCGTCGCTCTGCGCGCCGTGGACGGCGTGAGCCTGGGCGTGGAGGAGGGCGGCAGCCTGGGCGTGGTGGGCGAGAGCGGCTGCGGCAAGACGACCCTGGGCAATGCCGTGATCGGCCTGGCGGCGTTGAGCGGCGGCCGGATCGCGTTTCGCGGACGGGACGTGGCGCGGATGAGCGCGGGCGAGCGCAGGGCGTTCCGGCGGCAGGTGCAGATGGTCTTCCAGGATCCGGTGGGGTCGCTGAACCCGCGCATGTCCGTGGGCGCGGCCATCGCGGAGGTGCTGCACGTGCACGGCCTGGCCCGCGCGGGCCGCGAATCGGAAGAGCGCGTGGCGGATATGATGCGTTCGGTGGGGCTCGATCCCGAGTATGCCGCGCGCTATCCGCACGAGTTCAGCGGCGGGCAGCGGCAGCGCGTCGGCATCGCGCGGGCGCTGGCCGTCGGGCCTTCGCTCATCATCGCGGACGAGCCGGTGTCGGCCCTGGACGTATCGGTGCAGGTGCAGATTCTGAACCTCATGCGCGATCTGCGGCGGAGCATGTCGCTGGCCTACCTGTTCATCGCCCACGACCTGGCGGTGGTGCGTTACATGTGCGCGCGGATCGCCGTGATGTATCTGGGCCGGATCGTGGAGTCGGGTTTGACGGGCGAGCTTTTCAAGCGGCCGCGGCATCCTTACACCGAGGCGCTTCTTTCCGCGGTTCCGGACGTGGACCGCGCCCTGGGCAGGGGCGGCGGGGAAGGGGGGCGGATCGTGCTGCGGGGCGACGTGCCTTCGGCCACCGAGCGGATTCCGGGATGTCCTTTTCATCCGCGCTGCCATCGCGCGAAGGATATCTGCGCGCGGGCCGCCCCGGGGCGCGTGGCGGTTTCGGGAACGCACGACAGCGTGTGCCATTTCGCCGCGTCTATGTGAGACGCCAGCGGCGGTGCCCCCACATGTACTGGGCGGGGTTCATCCGCACCGCCTCCTCGAGCCTGCGCGTGAGGTCCACCAGCACGGCGCGCACGGCCTGTTCGCGGCTGCCGTCCGGCGCGTGCACGATGGGATCCGAAAGGCGCAGGTCGTACCGCGCGGGTCCCGTGCGCAGGCAGGCCGCGAAGCAGAGGGGCGCGCCGGTAAGCAGGTGCAGCCGGGCGGGCGCCGTGTGCGTGGCGGCGGGGCGGCCGAAGAACTCGATGGGCATGCCGTGGCTGCGCGCGTGCTGGTCGATCATCAGGGCCACGGCTTCGCCTTCGCGCAGGAGAGGCAGCAGGCGGCGTCCGCTGGCGCCGCGCTTGGGCGTGGTGCGGAAACGCTGGCCCGCGCGGCGGCGGAGCATGAAGCGGTCGGCGTAGGGGTTGTTCATGCGCCGCGCCACGGCCGTGAGCGGCTTGAGGTGCGAAAGCGCCTGCGCGCCGACTTCCCAGCAGCCGAGATGTCCGGTGGCGACGATCAGGCCGCGGGACGGGTCCTCGAGGAGCGCGCGAATGGGCGGATCGGCGTGGAGGGTGACATGCCGCCGCCAGGTCTGCTCCGCCAGGAAGCGCGGCGCTTTCAGGGATTCGACCAGCAGCGAAGCGAAATGCCGGAAGGAGGCGCGGGCGACCGCGGCGGCGCGGGACGGGCTGTCGCAGATGCCCGCGGCCATCAGGTTCGCCACGGCCAGCCGGCGGCGCGCGGGCGCCAGGACAAAGGCGGCGTCGGCCAGCCGCTCCGCCATGAAACGGGCGGCGGAAAGCGGCAGGGCATCCAGAGGCAGCAGCGCGGCGCGCAGGGCCGCGTACTCCGCGAGGTGACGGGCGGTCTTCAGCATGCTACGTGGCGAGAATGCCGCGGCCTTCGTCCAGGAAGATGCCATGCAGGTTCATGCGCAACGCTTCGGGATTCGTGGCGTGACGCATGCCTTCCTCGACCGTGATCAGGCCGTTCTGGATCAGGTCGTAGATGGCCTGGTTGAAAGTCTGCATGCCGTCGTCCTGGCCTTTCTCGATGGCGGACGACAGGGCCTCCAACTGGTTCTTCTGCAAAAGCTTGCGGACAGTGGGGGAGTTGATCAGGATTTCCACGGCCGGCACCATGCCCCCGTCGACGTCCGGAACCAGGCGCTGGCAGATGATGGCGTGCACGTTGCCGGCGATGGCCATGCGGATCTGGTTCTGCTCGGTGGAGGGGAACACGTCCAGCATGCGCGGGATGGCAAGGCTGGCGGTGCCGGCGTGCAGGGTGGACATGACGAGGTGGCCGGTCTCGGCGGCCACGAGAGCGGTGCGGATGCTGGTCTGGTCGCGCATTTCGCCGATCAGGATCACGTCCGGATCCTGGCGCAGCAGATGTCGCAGCGCGTTCTCGTAGCTGAGGGTGTCGAGCCCGACTTCGCGCTGCGTTATGAGGGACTCGCCGTCATCGAGCAGGTATTCGACGGGGTCTTCGACGGTCAGAATGCGCTGGCGCCGGGAGCGGCTGATTTCCGACAGAATGGCGGCGAGCGTCGTGGACTTGCCGCTGCTGGTCGTGCCGGTGAGCAGGATGATGCCGCGTTCGGCGTAGGCCAGTTGTTTGATCTGGGGCGGGAGGCGCAGCTCGTCGAACGACGGCACCTTGGACTTGACGTGGCGCAGGGCGATCGCGGGCACGTTCTGGGCCACGAACACGTTGACGCGGAAACGGCCCACGCCGGGCTCAACCAGCGAGAAGTCGACCTCGTGTTCGGTCTTGAAACGCGCCTGCAGGTGCGGCGGCACGATGTCGTCCACGATGTCGGAGACGTCCTTGTCGGAAAGCGGTTCGAACCCGGCCGGCACTATGGTCCGGCTGATCCGCAGGAAGGGCTGCTGCCCCGCCTTGATATGCACATCGGAAGCGCGTCTTTCGACGGCCTTGGACAACAGATCGCGTATTATTGACATGGCTGCCCCTCTTGCCGCGGCGCGGCCTGAAGAAACGCTTCAGGATCGAAAGCCGCGCCTCCGCCGACAAGCATCTATCACATTGCGCCGGCGCTTGCCACCATTATGAGCAAAAAGCTCTGGACGCAGGGGGGCGCACCGGGAATACTGCGCCCTTGCCGACGCGGTCGACGGCGAGCGGCGGGCGGGTTGTCCTGCGGCGGGAAGGGCCGACAGCATGAAGGAATCGCTGCGCACGGGAGTGACATTCGGTCTGACCTCGGCCGTGATCACGACGCTGGGCCTGATCGTGGGGCTGCACTCCGGAACGCACTCGCGAATGGTCGTGATGGGCGGAATTCTGACCATTGCGATTGCCGACGCTTTCTCCGACGCGCTCGGCATCCACGTATCGGAGGAATCGGAGAACGTTCACACGGCCGTGCAGATCTGGGTCGCCACGATTGCCACGTTCCTGGCGAAGTTCATCTTCGCGCTGACCTTTGCGGTGCCCGTGGCGCTTCTCCCGCTGGGCACGGCCATCGTGGTGAGCCTGGCATGGGGGCTGTGCATTCTGGCGGCGTTGAGTTGGGCCATGGCCAGATCGCAGGGCGAGGCGCCGTGGAAGATCGTGGGCGAGCACATTCTTATCGCCGTGGCCGTGATCGGGATCACGCACAAGGTGGGGGAATGGATTTCCGTCTATGCGCCTGCCTGAGGCAGCAGGACCGAGAAGGTCGTGCCCTGGCCCACGGCCGAGCGCACCTCGATCATGCCCTTGTGCTCGCCGACGATCCCGCGCGAAATCGACAGCCCCAGCCCGGTGCCCTTGCCCTTCTCCTTGGTCGTGAAGAAGGACTGGAAGACGTCGTCGAGATGCTCGGGCGGAATGCCGCCGCCCGTGTCGCTGACATCGCAGCGCCAGTAAGCGGTTCCGTCGCGCACCTCCGGCTCGATGGCGATCTTCAGGTCGCGCCGCTCGCGGTCGGCCATGGCGTCGCAGGCATTGCCGACGAGATTGACCAGGACCTGTTCCAGGCGGTTGGGACATCCCGTGACGTAGTGCCGGCCCTTGCGCACGGCGCTCTCGACCGTGACGCGCGCGGCCATGACCTTGTTGTTGGTCATGAAAAGCGCGTCCGCGACCGTGTCGTGCAGGTCCACGGCTTCCATCTTCTCGGCCATGCCCCGCGAGAAACCGCGCAGGTGGTCGGCCAGCTTCTGGATGGACTTGCAGGCCTTGCCGATGTCGCGGCTCCAGCCCTGGAGTTTTTCGACGGGCAGCTCGGCCGGCGGCTTCCCCGCCTGGAGGCTGCGCGTGAGCATTTCGTTCGAAAGCAGGACCACGGTCAGGGGGTTGTTGATGTCATGGGCCACGCCCGAGGCGAGCTCGCCGATGGCGGCCAGGCGTCCCGCGTGGACCAGGCCGTCGCGCAATTCCTTGATCACCCGGATGTCGCGCAGGATGGAGAACGTGCGCAGGAAGCGTCCGTTGTCGTCATAGATGCCGAAGGAGCGGATCTCCACGGGGATGCGCGTACCGTCCTTGGCCTTGATCAGGCTCTCGACCGTGTAGTCGCCCGTGCGCTTGAGGTCCGAGAAGCCGGCCTCAAGCGCTTCGAGGACTTCCTCGGCGTAGATCTGCCGGATGTTCATGCCCAGCAGTTCGTCGCGCGTGTAGCCGAGCAACTTCTCGGCCTTGGCGTTGATGAAGACGATGTTTCCCCCGTCGTCCACGGACTGGATGATGTCGGGGAAGTTGTCCAGGAGGATCTCGAATATGTCCGCGTCAGGAATGTCCGTCCGGTTGATGCGCATTTGCGGCATGGATGCCGATCCTCCGCCGGAAACCGGGCCAGCCTCTCAGGCCCGCGGGTGAAGTGTCAAGGATTGTTGTTGTCCGGGCGCACAAAAAAAACCGCGCCCCCACGAAGGGAGCGCGGCTTTACAGGAAATCCTGGATTCGTTTTCAGCCGACCAGGCGCTTGATCGCGGCAAGGCCCAGCATCGCCACGCCGAGCAACATCGCCGTCGCACCACCGTCCGGGGTGGAATGCGGATTGAAAAGGGACCAGTGCGAAATGCCGTACCCGCGGCGCCGCGAGGGGGGCAGTGTGGCGGGCAGCTCGAACAACCCGCTCAACCCGCCCACGTACCAGACGACCGACCCGTAGTTCGGTCCGTCGTACTTGGCAATCAGATACGTGTAGCCGCTCCCGAAGTCCCCCGTGTTCGATCCGCCGTCGTCCTTTATGGAACCCGCGGCCGTGGCCAGAGGGGCTCCCGGAGGAAGGGGATTCGACGAACGCGTATACCTTTCGGAGCCGATCTGCGTCGGACCGCTCGGAGCGGGCATGCCGATCAGACTGTTGATATAGGTGGCTTCATCCGAAGGGCTTGAAGGAATACCATCGTTGATGTAGCCGAGATACTCCGTACTCGAAGTATCCAGAAGAATTGCACTTGCCGTCTGGGTCAGCCCCATCAGGCAGGCGACGGCCATCAGACCCGCCACCATTCTTGCCGTCTTCATCGCTCTTCCTCCCTTTTGCTTAGTGCCTCTTGCGAACAACTTGTCCGCCGTTCTGCCGGATAATTAGCACGGTCCGTGCCAGATATAGAATGGCTGTCAGCTACGGAGTCAGGACATTGGCCGTAAGTGATTCATAAACCAACACGTACAAAACTCACCGTAGCCATTGCCCCGCCGCTTATCATGTTTGAGAAGCGGTATTTTTTGTCAGATATTCCGACAAAGGTCTGACCGGCCCGTGGCCGGCTGCGCCGTCCGTAACGTGGAATTATCGTGGTGGCCGTGAACATTCCTCGTTCGGCGGGCGATCACGGATCATCCGCGACATTTTTCCACATTTCCATTGCGGGTGAAAGGGGCATGTGTTAGACAACGTGTTTCCGGTTTGACCGGAGAAGTATGGTACAATTGTGCCCTGAGCAGGTTGGGGGGTGACGCATGGTTGGGAAGTCGAGCGCAAAGGCGACAACCAAAACCAGGAAAAGCGGGCCCGGAAAGTCCGCCGCGCGCTCGAAGCCGGCGGCCCGTTCGCGTCAGGGGCGGGCCGCCGCGCTTGGGCCGGCGCCGGACGCCGAGGTCATGAAGACGGGCGAAAACGCGCCCGGACTCGAGGAGGCGGGGGCTTCGGACGAAGCCGAAACCGTGGACCTGGCGGCCGCCTACAGCGCGTCGGACGCGGAGGAGGGCGGCGCGGACACGCAGAGCCGCGAAGAGCGCAACAAGCAGCTCAAGGCCCTGATCAAGCTGGCCGAGGACCAGGGGTATCTGACGTACGAGGACATCAACGAGGTCATTCCCGACGACGTCGTCAGCGCCGACGAGCTTGAGTCCTATCTCGTGCTGCTGCGCAGCATGGACATCGAGATTATCGACTCCTCATCGGTGGACAAGTACCGCAAGGAAGCGGAGAAGGAGAAGCAGGCCGGGCGGGGGGCGCGGCTCGACTTCTTCGACGACCCGATCCGCATGTATCTCCACCAGATGGGCCAGGTTCCGCTTCTGACGCGCGAACAGGAGGTCGAGATATGCAAGCGGATTGAGAAGGCGGAGATCGGGGCGCGCGAGACCTTCAACCGGCTGGGCGTCGCCTCGGACATGTACCTGCGGCTGGTGCGGCGGCTGGAGGACGGCAAGGAGCGTTTCGACCGCATCGTGGCCGACAAGTTTGTCGACAGCCGGGACAAGTACATGGCCATGCTGCCCAGGACCACGCGCGCCATCGCGCAGTTGCGCGCGCGCCTGGCGCGCCAGTTCCGCGACGCGGGACGCGGCGGGCTTTCCCGGGTCGTGCGCGCGCGGCGCATGAAGTCCGTGGCCAAGACCCGCGATGCGCTGGCGAAGACGGTGGAGAATCTGCACTTCAAGCAGAAGGTCATCGAGAGCCTGGCCGCCGAAGCGGAAAGCGCGGGCCGGGAATTCGCGGCCGGAATGACGCGGCTGAATGAACTCGAGAAATCGCACGCAAGCAAGCGGCGCCAGGAAAGGCTCCGCGAAACCAGAAAGGAGATCAAGGCCAAGGAAGATACGTACGGTCTGACGCGCGACGAGCTTCCCGGGCGGCTGCTGGAGCTGCGCGAGCATCTGCGCAGCGGGCACAAGGCCCGCACGGAGATGGTCGAAGCCAACCTGCGGCTGGTGATCAGCATCGTCAAGAAATACATGAACCGCGGTCTGTCGTTCCTGGACCTGATCCAGGAGGGCAACACGGGCCTGATGAAGGCCGTTGAGAAATTCGAGTACCGCCGCGGTTACAAGTTCAGCACGTATGCCACCTGGTGGATCCGGCAGGCGGCGACGCGAGCGATCGCCGATCAGGCGCGGACGATTCGCATTCCCGTGCACATGATCGAGACGATCAACAAGCTGTTGCGCATTCAGAAACGCCTCGTGCAGGAGTTCGGGCGCGAGCCTACGCCCGATGAGGCGGCGGCCGAAATGGAGATGCCCGTGGAGAGGGTGCGCGCCGTGTACAAGATGGCGCAACAGCCCATCTCGCTGCAGAGCCCCATCGGGGAGGGTGAAGACGCCAATTTCGGCGATTTCATCGAAGACAAGTCCGCGGAGAACCCGTCCGAAATGACGGCCTACAGCATGCTCAAGGAACGGCTCAAAGACGTTCTGGAGACGCTGACGTCCCGCGAGCAGGCCGTGCTGGATTTCCGATTCGGCCTGACCGACGGCTATTCGCGGACCCTGGAGGAAGTAGGGAAACAGTTCTCGGTAACCCGCGAGCGCATACGCCAGATCGAGGCCAAAGCCCTGCGCAAACTGCGTCACCCGACGCGCATGCGCAAGCTGGAGGGGTTTCTCGAGATGAAGTAGCCGGCCCCCCAGGGGACGGCGACGGCTGCGCTCGCAAACACCACGCAGGAGATGAATATGAACCTGTCTGTCGGCTCATCCAATCCCATGGTTCTGGCCTCCGTATTCGCGCTGGCCTGGTTCATTACCGGGGTCGTCGCGGGAGCGGTGTGGAGAGAAAGACGCACTGTCCGTCCGGGCGCTCCGGGCGGACGTTCGCGGCGCGAGCGGATCGAAATCTACGCGGGCAACCTGCCCTACGACGTTACGCGCAAGGATCTGGCGAAGCTCTTCGGGGCGTACGGCGAGGTCGTGTCCGCGCGCGTCATCCAGAACCGCCTGAGCGGGAAGTCCAGGGGCTACGGCTTCCTGGAGATGTCCGACCGGGCGGAAGCCGCCGCGGCCGTCCAGGCCATGAACGGCAAGGAGCTGAAGGGGCGCAAGCTGGTGGTCAACGAGGCCAAGGCCAACAACCGCCGGCAGCGCCGGGGCGGGCGCTGATGCGGCGCGACGGGACGTCGTTCCCGGCAGCCGGGGACCGCAGGGTCCCCGGTTCGTTTTTTCGCGGTTCCCGCCCTTGTTTTTCGGGGGAGCATAAGCTATGTCACGAATAACGGCGGATAAGCTTCGCCGGCGGGAGGTGGGTGTCCATGTCGCAACGGAATACCATGCGTTTTCTGGCGTCAGTGTGCTGCCTGGCCTGCGTGGCCTTGGCGGCGGGTGAGGAAGCCAAGACCGACCGCGCCCTGGAGATCTACTTCAGCGCGAACGCCCTGTACAACCGCAAGCTCTACGCGCTGGCCGCGGCGGAGTACAAGACGCTTCTGAAGGATTTTCCCGCGCACGAGAAGGCCGCCCGCGGGCGGCTGGGCCTGGCCCTCAGCCTTTACGGCGCCGCCCAGTATGCCGAGGCCGAGCCCCTGCTGCGGGCCGTCTCGGCCGAAACGCGCGGCGACGAACAGCAGGAAACGCGCGTGCTTCACGGCCAGTGCCTGCTGCAGCTCGATCGGCCGGCCGACGCCGAGGGCGTGCTGGCCGGCGCCGCCGCCGCCAACGCCGGCAAGTTCAAGTCGGCGGCGCTCGTGAGCCTGACGGAGGCCCTCTTCCGGCAGGAGAAATGGCCCGAGGTGGCGCGCCGCAGCGACGAGTTGCTCAAGCTGGACGCCGACAGCCCCCAGGCCGTCCGGGCGCGCTTCCAGGGCGCCGTGGCGCGCTACCGCACGGCCGCGTACGCGGACGCCGCCGCCGTGTTCGAGCAGCTTGTGAAACCCACCGCGTCCACGCCCCTCCACCACCAGACCGCTTTCCTGCTGGGCGAGTGCCGGCGCCAGATGGGCGACCTTGAAGCGGCCGCCACGCAATATGCCGCGGCCGCGGCCGAAAAGGACGGCCCCTTTGCGGGCGAAGCCGTCTTCAGGCTGGGCTTCGTCCGCTTCACGCAGGGCCGGCACGACGACGCGATCCGCGAATTCGAAGCGTATCTCAAGGCGCATCCGGAAGGCGAGACCAGCGACCGCGCGCGCCTTTACGCGGGCCAGTGCCGCGTGGAGAAGAAAGACTACGCCAACGCCGAGGCCGCGCTGCGCCCGCTGACCTCGAAGCCCGCGGTGGCGGGCGACGCGACGCTGTGGCTGGCGCGCGCCTTCGCGCGCCAGAACAAGCCGGCCGAGGCCGCGGCGGCGATTGAGGCGCACCTGCCTTCGGCCAAGGATCCGGCGCTTCTGCCCGGGCTGCTCTACGACCTGGGGCGCGCGCGCATGGAGCAGCAGAAATACGCCGAGGCGGCCCAGGCCTTCGGACGCGTGGCGACGGAGTTCGGCGCCTGGGAACAGGCGCCCGAAGCGCGGCACATGCAGGCCCTGGCCCTGCATCGGGCCGGAGATTTCGCGCGGAGCCTGGCGGCCTGCGCCGCGTTCCTGGAGAAGCACAAGGCGCACGCGGCGGCGCCCGAGGTGGCGTTCATGCGCGCGGAGAACCTCCTCCTGCTCGAGCGCTACGACGAGGCCGCCGCCGCCTACGGCGAGCTGCTGAAGGCCGCCCCCGAGGGCGCGCACGCCGACGAGTGCCGTTTCCGCCTGGGCCTGCTGTGCCACCGCGGGCAGGACTGGGAGGGCGCCGTGCGCGAACTGCTGCCCCTCGCGCAGAAGAAGGTCGCCGGCGAACTGTACGCGCCCCTGCCGTTCCTGCTCGGCGACGCCTATTTCAGCCGCGGCGAATGGGATCCGGCCGTCGAGCAGCTCGAGGCGTTCGCCAACGCGCAGCCCGGCGCCGCCAACCGCGACGTGGCGCTGCTGAAGGCGGGCCTGGCCCGCGCGCGCAAGGACGACGCGGCGGGCGCCGTAACGCGCCTGCGCGAGCTGGCCGACAAGCATCCGCAGAGCCCGCACCGCTCAATGGGCCTGCTGGAGCTGGGGCGGCTGCTGTACGAGGGCGGAAAAGCCGCCGAGGCCAAGCAGGCGCTCTCCGGCGTGCCGGCCGACGAGAAGGACCTGGAAATCGCGGCCCAGGCGGCCTACTACCTCGGATGGGTGGCGCTCGCGGAGAAGAACGACGCCGAAGCGCAGGCGCGCTTCGGCGTCGTGGCGGACAAGCACGGGGCCAGCTCGGTGGCCGCCGACGCCATTCTGCAGCTCGGCAACGTGCGGCTGCGTACCGGCGACCTGAGCGGCGCGCAGGCCGCCCTGGAACGCCTCATTAAGGACTACCCCAAACGCGAGAAGGCGGACTTCGCTTCCTTCTACCTCGGACTGGCCCTGGCGCGGCAGTCGCAGTGGGAAAAAGCGCTGCCGCATTTCCGGTCGGTGCTGGAAACCAAGGACTCATCCCTTCGCGACCGCGCCATGTACGAAAGCGCCTGGTGCCATAAACGGCTCAACAGGGCCGCCGAGGCCGCCAAACAGTACACGGCTCTCCTGGCCGAGTTCCCGCAAAGCGACCTGGCCCACCAGGCCGCGTTCGAGCTGGCCGAGCTGGAGTTCGACGAGCGCAAATACGACGACGCGGTCAAGCGGCTCTCGGGCGTGCTTGCCGCGACGCAGGACAAGGCCCTGGCGGAGCAGGTCGTCTACCGGCTGGGCTGGGCCCAGGCGGGCAGGAACGATCCCGCCGCCGCCGCGCAGGCCTTCGAGAAGCTCATCGCGGAATTCCCGCAGACGCGCTTCCTTGCGCCGGCTTCGTTCCAGGCGGGCGAAGCGCGGATGAAACTGCAGGAGACCGACAAGGCGCGCGACCACTTCGCCCGCGCCGCGGCGCAAAAGGAGCCCGCCGACGTGCGCGAGGCCGCGCTGCTGCGCCTGGGCGAAACCCAGGCGCTGACCGGCCGGTGGGCGGAGTCCGGCGGGTCCTACACGACGCTGCTGAACGAGTTCCCGCAGAGCGCGTGGAAGCGCCGGGCGTTGCTGGGCGTGGGCTGGGCGCGGGAGAACCAGCGCCAGCACGCGCCGGCCATCGAGGCCTACAATCAGGTCCTGGCGTCCGGGGAGGCGGACGAGACCGCGGCGCGCGCGCAGTTCCAGGTCGGCGAATGCCTCTTCGCGATGCAGCAGTACGAGCAGGCCATCCAGGCCCTGATCAAGGTCAGCGTCTCATACGCCTATCCCGCCTGGAGCTCCCGGGCGCTGCTGGAAGTGGGGCGCGCGCTGGAGATGCTGAAGAAGACGGACGAGGCCCGGGCGCAATACGAGGAGGTCGCGCGCGACTACGCGGACAGCGACGCGGCCGCGGTGGCCAGGGAGAAGCTTCAGGCGTTGAGCGCGTCCAAACCGTGACGCGGAACAAGCGAAGGGAGATGCGATGAACCGGAACAAACCCGTTCTTGCCGCGGCCGCGATGATACTGGCCCTGGCCCTGGTGACGAAGGCGCTGGCGCAGCTTGCGGCGGATGCGCCGGCCGAAGGCGAGCCGGCCAAGGAAACGATGCTCTCGCTTGTGCGCAAGGGCGGACCGGTCATGTTTCCGCTGGGGCTGTGTTCGCTCCTGGGCCTGGCGCTCTCCATCGAAAGGTTCATCAGTCTCTCGCGGAAGCGCATCATTCCGCCGCGCCTGATGGAGGATCTGCAGGCGCGCATGCGCGACGGCACGAAGGGCGCCGCGGAGGCCGTCCGCGCATGCGACGAATCGCGCGCGCCGGCGGGCCGGGTCTTCAAGGCCGGGCTGATGTGCCTGCCCATGGGATCCGCCGCCGTCGAGAAGGCCATCGAAGACGCGGGCGGCCGGGAGGCCGACAAGCTCAAACGCAGCCTGCGCGGGCTCGCGGTGGTCGGCTCGATCTCGCCGCTGCTCGGCCTGCTCGGAACCGTCTACGGCCTGATTGACGTGTTTCAGACCGCGTCGCTGGGCGGCATGGGCAAGGCCGACCTGCTGGCCAAGGGCATTTACGAGGCCCTGGTGACCACCGCCGCGGGACTGACCATCGCCATTCCGGTGGTGCTGGTGTACCAGTACCTGAACACTAAAGTCGACGGTCTGGTGGACGAGATGGACGAGCTGGGCATGGTCTTCATGGCGTCCTGCGTCCCGGGCCGGGAGCGCTGAGCGGAACGTTCCAACGATGAGAATCAAGCGGTCAACCGAAGGCGACAGCGACATAATCAACCTGACGCCGCTGATCGACATGATGTTCATCATGGTCATCTTCTTCTCGCTGAGCTCGTCGTTCCGCGAGGAGGAGCGCGACATCAAGGTCAACCTTCCGGAAAGCGCGGAGGGTCGGACGATCAGCGCCGCGGCGAAGTTGATCGTGATTAACGTGCGCCGCGACGGCAGCTTCGTGGTCGCTAACCGGACGGTAACGGTCGACGAACTGCGGGAGATGATTTTCGAGGCGGTGCGGGCGGCGCCCGATCAGAAGGTGCTGATTCGCGGCGACCGCGAGGCGCTGCACGGGCACGTGGCCGTTGCCGTGGCCCTGTGCAAGCGCGCCGGTGTCCACGAGGCCAATATCGGCTACCAGTTGCCGCGCTGATGACGCCCAAACCACACGAGACGCTGCCGGCAAAGCTGGGATCGTTCTGCCGCCGGCGGGCGGGCCGGCTTGTCGCCGCCGTTTTTGCCGCGGCCGCGGCCGCGGTCGCGTGGCTGTGCTTCAGCCCCGGGTCGCCGTGGCTGTACTACACCGACGGCATCGCGATCCGCCAGCTTTCCTCCGATGCGACGCTGCGTTACGTGCTCTGGGAGCGGCCCGCTCCGCTGCCGGGCGCGTTCAACACGGCCGCCGACGTGTACGAGCCGTGCATCAGCGCCGACGGCAGCCTGATGGTGTTCACGCGCGGGCGGGCGCGGAACAACGCCGATCTCTTCGCCTGCCGCTGGGACGGTCAAAGCTGGGGCGCGGCCGAGCCGCTGAAGGACGTCAACACCGCCGCCGACGAGCTGGGGCCGGCGCTCAGCCCGGACGGCAAGCACCTGTATTTCTACTCCGACCGCCCGGGCGGCGCGGGCGGCTACGACATCTGGGTGGCGCTGTGGGACGGCTACGCCTGGACCGCGCCCGCGGCGCTGGGCGAGCCGGTCAACTCGGTCTTCAACGAATACGGCCCGGCGCTTTCGCCCGGGGGCGACCGCCTGTACTTCTCCTCCAACCGCCCGCGGCGCGACCTCAGCGACGAGGAACGCCGCGCCTGGCAGGCCACGCTGCGCGAACTGCTGCACCACGGCGACTACGACATATTCGCCGCCGAGCTTCTCTGGGCGCCCGCGGAGGAGTCGGCGCCGCTGCCGCCGTTGCCGCGCGTGGAGAAGGCGGAGCGCGTGAAGGAGCTGAACTCGCCGGCGGACGAGGGTGAAGTGGCCGTGACGCCGCGCGGCGATTTCCTTTATTTCGCCTCGAACCGGGAGGGCGGGCTGGGCGGATTCGACATCTACCGCGCGCGCATGTTGCACGGCGCAATCCTGCCGCCCGAGAACCTGGGCCGGCCGGCCAACTCGCGGTTCAACGAAATGGATCCGGCCCTGCGCCTGGAGGGCTTCGGCCTGGTGTTCAGTTCGAACCGTGAGGAAGCGGACCCGCTGAACTACCGTTTGTATGCCACCACGTCGCGCGACGTGATCCTGCGCCGCGATTTCGGCGCGGCGCGCCTTCTGCTGCTGTCGCTGGCGCGGGTGAAGTGGTGGCTGGCCGCGCTGCCGCTGGCGATCGCGGCGCTGATGTACCTGCTGCGGCACCTGCTGCATCCGGAGCTGCGGCGGCAGCACAGCCTGCTGCACCGCTGCCTGCTGCTCTCGGCGCTGGTGCACATGATGGTGCTCGCCCTGATGGCCTTCTGGATCATCTCGGCCGAGATGATCCGCACCATGGGCGAGCCGGCCATGGCGGTCGACCTGGATCTCGACGCGCTCGCGCGGGAGCGCATCGCGCTGGATATCCGCGAGGAAGTCACCCAGCTGCCGGAGACGCCCGACGCGCTCATCGTCGAGCAGGCGGAGCGGCGCCTCCCGATTCCCGAAATCGAGCGGGCCGAGTCGCCGGCCGACCCGCTGGTGTCGGCCGACGTGGCGCTGCTCGCCTTCGCCGAGCCCGTGGCCGTCGAACGGGAGCGGCCGCTCGAGGAAATGCCCGCCAGCCGCGCGGATGAGGTGCGCCTGGAGGAACTCGAGATCGCGCCTTCGGCGCTGCGCATGGAGGAGAGGCAGGCGCCCGCGCCGGCCGCCGCGCCCGAGGAGCCGCGCGCCGTTCCGCCGCCCTCGTCCGCCTCCGCGCCGGAACACAGCGCGCCCGCGCCGCCGCGGCCCCGGGAACGGACGCCCGAGCTCGCGGCCACGACGGTGGCCGCGGAGCCCGCGAGGCCGCCGGCCGCGCCGGCGCCGGAAGCGGTTCCGCCCGCGGAAGCCCTGGAAGCCGGCCTGCCGGTCGTCGTTCCCGCGGTCGCCGCCGCGATGCCCGTCCTGGAAATGGACGGCGCGCCGGAGCGCGAGCGGGGCATGCCGGAAAGGGTCCTGGCCATGGCCGCGCCCGGCGCCGCTGCGCGCGCGGAGAAGGCGCTGCCCGCGCCGGCCGCGCCGGAAACAACGCGCGTCCGGCCGGACGCCGAACCGGCCCGCGAGACCCCGGTCTCAGCCGTGCCGATGCCGGAGGAGATACGCGAGGCCGACACGGCAGGCGCCCCGCGACTGGCAAGCCCCGCCGTCGCGCAAACGCCGGAAAGGCGGAGCGTCTCGCTGCCGGCCATGGAAGCGGCGCCGCGGGGGCAGGCCGTGACCAACGGCGCGGAAATCGTGCTGGCCATGAAGGCGCGGGCGGAGCGTCCGGCCGCGGAAGCGGTGCCCGCGCAGGGCGGGCCGCGGGCGGACCGGCCGCGGCCGCGCGCCGAAGCCGGCAGCCTGCCGGCGCGCACCGCGGTTGAAGCCGCGCCGGCTCCGGAGGCGGCGGCGCCCGAACCGGCTCTGGCGGCGGCGCAGGCCGCGGCGGCGAGCGCTCCGCCGGCCGCCGCGCAGGCCGCGCTGCGGATGGAACGGCGGCCGACTCCGCGCCGGAGCGGGGCGCCGGCGCGGGCCGCGGCGATCGAGGACGTTGTGCGGGCCGCGCCGGGCAGCGGCCTCGTGGTGGCCGCACCCGGCCCGTCCGCGCCCAATCCGCGGCCGGCCGTCAGGGGCGGCGAAAAACCGCTCCCCGGGGCGGTGATCGTTGCGGCCGCGGAGCGTCCCGCGCCGCTTCCAAGGCTGAACGGGGTAGGGAACATCGCCACGCGCCAGTTGCCCGCCATGGACGTGGGAACGGAACTGAAGATGGAAACCCGCGAGCTCACCAGCGTGGTGCACTACGCCCTGCGCCGCCCCGAGGCGCGCGGCCGGATCATCGTGGCCCTGGGCGGCAGCGAGGAGTCCGAAGCCACGGTGCGGCGCGCGCTGGACTGGTTCACGCGAACGCAGGAGGCCGACGGGCACTGGGACATCGCGAAGCACGGCGGCGAAGGCGGGCACGACGTGGCCGCCACGGCCATGGCGATGCTGTGCTACTTCGGCTGGGGCGCGAAACACACCGAGGACGGCCCCTACCGCCAGCAGATGCAGCGGGCGGTGGACTGGCTTGTCGCGCAGCAGAAGGAAAACGGGGATCTGCGCAGCAAGGATATGTACGACCACGGCCTGGCGACGATGGCGTTGACCGAGGCCTACGGGATTACCCGCGACGAGCGGCTGCGCGAGCCGGCGCTCAAGGCCGTGAAGTTCATCGGCGACGCCCAGCACAAGGATACCGGCGGGTGGCGCTACCAGCCGGGGGATCCGGGGGATACGTCCGTCTTCGGCTGGCAGGTGATGGCGCTGAAAAGCGCGGAGATGGCCGGGCTCGATGTTGCGGCCGAGGCGCTGAAACTGAGCGGCAAATGGATGGACGCCGTAGGCGGCGGCTCGCAGGGCGGGCTGTACGGCTACCAGAACAAGAGCGCTACGCCGGCCATGACCGCGGAAAGCATGTTCTGCCGGCAATTGACGGGGTGGGGGCCCGAGGAGCCGAGAATGCGCGAGACGGCGGAGTATCTGAACACGCGCCTTCCGGGCGATCCGGATTTCTACTACTGGTACTACGGCACGTTGTGCCTGTTCCAGCACCAGGGCCCGATCTGGGATACCTGGAACGTGCGGCTCAAGCAGAGGCTCATGACGTCGCAGGTCGCAGGCGGCGAACAGGCCGGCAGTTGGGAGCCGCAGGGGCCCAACGGCAACCGGATGGGACGCGTGGTGACCACGGCCATGGCTACGCTCTCCCTGGAAGTGTACTACCGCTACCTGCCGCTGTACGGGCTGAGGAAGTGAACGCCGGCCGGGCCGTTCAGCCGGATCGAGGGGCCGCCGTCACCAGCCCAGCGCCCGGCCGGTCACGCCCGCGGCCAGGGCGATCACGAGTTTGACGGCCTTGACCGCGATCACGGCCCGGCGCGACTGCGAGAGCAGCGGGATGAGGCCGTGCCCGTCCTGCACGATACAGTTCGCCAGCAGGACGCTGAAAGGCAGGGCGCCCTCGGCGTAAAGGGTCACGAATACCATGTGCGGACCGGACGACGGGATGAGGCCCACCAGGCAGGCCAGCAGCAGCAAGGGCGCGTGATTGCCCGCCGCGACCGCGTCGATATTCACCCTGGCCGTGACGAGATGCGTCACGGCCAGCGCGCCCACGGTCCACAGGAAGATGCGCCACACGTGCACGCGCGCAAGGTGATTCCAGAGGTGCTCTTCCAGGAAATGGTCGGGCACGCTGGCGACCACGAACAGCCCCGCCAGCGTCAAGGCCAGCAGGGTGATCCGCACCCAGTTCCATTCCGCCTCCCTTCCGTCGCCGTGCGCCTGTCCGACGTCTGCCGGTTCCGCCAGGGCTTCCCGCGCGCCGTGGGCGTCCGGCTCCACGCCGAGGTGGTGGTGCCCGATCGCGCCCGTCATGACGCCGGCCAGAAACGCGAGCAGTAACACGAGCAGCCATCCGCGCCGGGGCGAGCAGCGGCGCCATTGCGAAAGCAGCTGGCGCCCCGAGAAATGAAGGCACTCGGTCTCGCCGGCATGTGACGGCCTGTAGTCCGCAAGATGCGGCAGGAGCGTCGTGCGGCGCTTTCCCAGCGCCAGGTCGGCAAGGGCCCCCGCCAGAACGCCGCCCGCCACGAGCACCCCCAGAATCAGGAACGTCCGCGCCGGAAACAGCGCCAGCATGATGAACGTCTCGTCGCCCACGGTCGCGATCATGGCGGCGAGCAGGCTGCCGAATGTCAGTACGCGGTGCATGTAGAGGCTGCTCACGGCGAAAGCGCCGAGGCACCCCGGGGAGGCGCCGAGCAGCGCCGCAAAGGCGGTCTGGCCCCATTTCCAGCGCGCGACGATGCGGTCCCAGTTCCCGCGCGTGAGCACGTTCAGGTACTCGATCACCAGCATCATCACGAACACGAAGCCGGTGATCAGCAGGGCGTGGCTGGCGACTTCACTCACCGCGTGCATGCGCGCATCCTCCCGCTAAAACCCGGCCCAAGATGTACGAAAGAAACGCAAGGCGCGCGAGGAATCATTTCGCGCCTTCCGCGCTCTTGGCGGCGGATACGCCGGTCGCGATCCGCCGGCCCAGTGCGCCGGCCGCGGCGCCGGCGGCGGCGCCGACGGCGCCGCCGCCCAGCACGTCAAGCGGGTAGTGCACGCCCACGTAGACCCGCGAGAGCGCTATCAATACCGCCGGCGCCGCGAAACAGAGGGACCGGCGGGGGTAGAGCATGCCCAGCAGGACGGCGGCGGCCGCGGCGTTCGCCGCGTGGGCCGAGGGGAAAGAGGCCGACGTCGGATGTCCCATGAGGAAACGCCCTTCTTCAACCAGCGCCGACGGATCGCAGGGCCGCCGCCGGTCGAAGAGGGGCTTCAGCGCGCGGGAGCACACGGTGTCGGCGACGATCACCGCGGCCGCCCCGAGAAGCAGCGCGATCACGGCGCGCCTGCCCCGGCGCCACACGAAGAGCCCGGCGGCCAGCAGCCCCGGCAGAAACCAGAATTCGCGCGTGGTGATCCAGACGAAAAACGCGTCCAGGAAGGGACGCGCCAGGCCGCGGTTGACGGCCAGAAACAGCGCGCGGTCAAGAGCAAGAACACGTTCAAGCATGCGACCCCGACAAATCGCCGCGGCATCGCGGCCGCAAGCGCGAAACCGACTGCCGCGCTAGGAGCGATACGGCCGCCGGCAGGGGTAAGACCCCACAACACGCAGTTCGGTGCTTGCCCGGCGCGCCGACTTCAGCGCCCGTGTCAAAGCCGCGTCGCCGGTGCCGCCATCCACGTCGACCAGGAAAGCGTACTCGCGCGGGCAGCCGCGGATGGGGCGCGAGATCAGGCGGGAGAGATTGATCCTCTCGTCGCGGAACGTCTCCAGGAACGTGCACAGCGCGCCCGGCGCGTTGGGCAGCTTCACCGCCAGCGTGGTCTTGCTGCGGTCGGGGGGATCGGTCTTCCGCCCGGAGATGGCCAGGAAGACCGTTATGTTCGGGACGTCGGCTTCCACCGGGTAGTGCAGCACGGACAGCCCGTAGATCTCCGCAAGGCGGCGGCTGCCCAGGGCGGCGGCGTTGGTCTCAAGGGCGGCCTGCATGGCCGCGGCGGCGGTGCTGGGCAGTTCCCTCCTTTCTGTTTTGGGCATGTGCCTGCGCAGCCATCGGTCGCAATGCTCCAGCGGCGCGAAGTGGGAATACACCGTTCTGATCTTGACCCCGGGCCGGCCCAGCAGAGCCAGTTTGACGTCCAGCGAAAGCTCTTCGTCAATATGCACGCGCGGCTTGCCGCCCAGGAGAATGTCGACCGTTTCGTAAATCGCGCCGCCGGACGAGTTCTCGATCGGAACGATGGCGTGACGGGAGGGGTGTTTCGAGACAAAGTCGCAGATCTCGGTGATGGACGGCAGATCCACGAGATTGGCGCGGCGGCCGTAGCGCTTTTCCGCCACGAGGTGCGAATAAGTGCCGTGCGGTCCCAGGTAGGCGATTTCAGGCAGTCGCATGTCGATCAGCCTCAAACCGCAGGCTAGCACGCCGGCCGCCGCGCCGAAAAGCGAAAAACGGGCGCGACGGAGGGGGCGGCACGGCTGCGTCATGCACGCGCCTTGCACGTCGGTCACCCCACGGGTGACCCTCCAGATGCCTGAATCCGGCGGGGAATGCCGCACAGTCGGGGCATGGAGGGTCCGCGGCCTCGCGGACCGCTCCGATTCGATTTCTCCACCGCTCTCGTCGCCGGAAATTGGCGGGAAGATGGGGCGGAAAGCCGGGAGACGAATAACAATCTGCAAAGAGGACGGTTACGCATGGAAACGTGCCGTTGGGTTTGACAGAACGGCGGGTAAAGATAGGATGCGCGCATGACCGACGCGTTCGTCAGCTCCGCCAAAGCCGCCGCGCTGGCCGCGCGCATGGCCGGGCTGGGCATCCGGGAGGCGGACCTGGTCGAAAAGTTCGTGCTCGGGTCGGGTCGGGGCGGGCAGAAGATCAACAAGACTTCGTCCTGCGTGTATCTGCGTCACGTCCCGAGCGGCATCGAGGTCAAGTGCCAGCGGTCGCGCTCGCGGGAACTGAACCGCTTCCTGGCCCGTCGCGAAATTGCCGAGCGCTTCGCCGAACGCGTGCGGGGGGAGAAGACGCGCCGCCGGCAGGAGGCTGAAAAGATCAGGCGCCAGAAGCGGCGCCGCAGCCGCCGGCAGAAGGCGCTGATGCTCGCCGACAAGAAACACCGCGCCGCGAAGAAGGACGCCCGCCGTCCCGTGGCGCCAAACGGCGAGTAGCGAAGCGAGCCGGCCGAGTCGCCGAGCCCGTGCCTGACCATGGGCTTTTCCGGGCTGTCGCTGAATACCTGCGCCGCGACCATGCCGCGACGCCCGCGGGGCAAGGCCGACTCACGGCCCCGGATCGCCGTCCAAGGGTTCGTGTGTTGCCGGTGGCCGACGAAGAGGGCGGACAGAGAAGAAGGCCGCGCCCTTTCTACGGTTTGGGCTCGCTTACCGGGAGGATCACGCGGAACTCGGTCCAGGCGCCGGGGCACGAATCCACCGCGATGTCCCCGCCGTGTTCGCGCACGATCTTGCGCGCGACGGCCAGGCCCAGGCCCGTCCCTGCCGAGCCCTTCGTGGAAAAGAACGGATCGAAAACGCGCTCCAGGTTCTCGGGCGGAATGCCGGTGCCGGTATCGCGCAGCCGCACCTCGATGCCATTCCCCTCGATCGCCGGCGCGGCCGTGACGATCAACTCCTTCGGCGTGTCGCCGCTCCGCGCGCGCAAGGCGTCGCCCGCGTTGCCCACCAGGTTGAGGAAAACCCGGTACAGGGCGTTCTCCTCGGCCCGCAGGCGGGGACAGCCCGGGTCCGCGTCAAGCCGCAGGGCCAGGCCCTCCTCGGCCCACTGCGCACGCAACGGCGCGGCCACGCTCTCAAGCAGGCGTCCTACCTCGACCTCGCCGCGCTCGGGGGTCCGCTCCTTGGCGTAGGTGAGCATGTCCAGCACGAGGTCCGATATGCGCTGCGCCTGCGCGGAAACGTGGTTCGCGGAGCCGCCCGCCGCGGCCAGGTCCTGTTTCTCGAGGGCGCGCTGCAGGGACCGGACGCTGAACCGCAGCGCGGTCAGGATGTTCTTCACGCAGTGCGCCAGGCCGGCCATGACCTCGCCGATCGTGGCCAGCCGCTCGCGCTGCCGCGCCTCGTCCCGCATGCGCTCGTTCTCGAGCAGCAGGCTCAGCAGGCTGGCCGCGGTCGCGGCGAAGCGCAGGTCCACGGCGATGAACGCGCCGCCCATCTCGCGGCGGACCAGGAACAGCACGCCCACGAACGCGTCCCGCACCCGGATCGGCGCGCACAGGGCGCCGCATAACTCCTGGCCGGAAAGGCTTTCGCCCGGGGCGAAGCGGGCGTCGTGCAGAGGATCGTTGCTGAGGATTGCCACGCCCTCGCGCAGCGCGGCCTGGACGATGCTGCGGCTGACGATGAGCCGCGCGCCGGCGTCGTCGGGACTGTCCGCCTGCCGGACGTTCCAGGCGCCGTCGCTGCCGCGCACGAGCAGGCACGCGCTCTCGGCGCGCAGCCGCTCGCGCGTCTGTCTGAGGACGTCCCGCAGGGCGGCGGTAACGTCGGGCGCTGCGGCCACGGACTGCGCGATCCCGCAGAGATCGCGCAGAAGGCGGTTCTCCTCAACCGCTTCGAGGGGCGAGATGTCCGTAGCCGTGCGGTCCAGCAGGCTGGCCTCGCCGTGGGGCAGGGATACGGCTACCGAGGCCGGCCGCTGGCTGACGCCCAGATCCGTGGCGCGCGTGGAGGGCCGCGGCACGCCGTCCACCCGCAGCACGGTCTGGCCGACCCGGACCTCGTCGCCGGTAGCCAGGGCGCAGCGATAGCACGGGGCGCCGTTGACGAACACGCCGTTCGTGCTGTCCAGGTCCGACACGACCATGACGCCGTGCTCGCGCACGATGCGCGCGTGCCAGCGCGAGCATTGCTCGTCATCCACCTGCACGTCGCATGCCGGGTCGCGCCCGATCATGACCGGGCGCGCGCCCGCAAAGTCGTACTGGCGCGACGCGCCGGAAGGTGGATTTACCGTCAGTTGCACGTGTGGCTCAGGCCCGCATGGTGACGTCGGCGCTGGTGGCGTCCGTCTCCAGCCGGATCGTGGTGTCGCCGATTTGGACAGGTGAAGTTCACAGTCCCCTGCCTCGAAACCCAACGCCACACAGTAGTCGAGCCGGAGGAGCTGAGTCAAGAGCGGGCTGGTCATTTCCTTCAGCGTGCGGCTCTTGACGGTGTGGGTGTAGATCATGGTGGTGCGCACGTCGCTATGGCCGAGAAGTTGCTGAATGGTGCGAATGTCGAAATTGGCGCGCAACAGGTGACTCGCGAAACTGTGCCTGAAGGTATGGCACGAGACCCGCTTGGGAATCCGGGCCGCGTGGACAGCCTGGCGCAGGGCCGGGAACAAGGCCTTCGGTAGTGAGACGGACCGAGGAAAACGGGAGAGTTGAAACCGATAGCGGGAGGCGGTAGTATCTTTGCATGAAGACGGTTCGATACGTGTACTGGCAGGATGGGGATATGTGGCTGGGATACATTGAGGAATTCCCGGACTACATGACGCAGGGCGAGACCCTGGAGGAACTTCAGGAGAACCTGAAGGACATCTACGATGACATCACCGGGGGCAAGGTCCCCGGCGTGCGCCGTGTTGCGGAACTCCAGCTCGCATGAAACGGCGCGACCTCATACGCCAGATTGAGCAGAACGGGTGCGTCTTCGTCCGACCCGGCGGCAGGCACGACTGGTACCAGAATCCGAAGACCGGCGCCTGCCAGCCGATTCCCCGCCACCGCGAGATCAAGGAGCATCTCGCCCGCCATATTCTCAAGAGACTCGGAGACTGACCCAACAAGCCATGCGAGGCGATTCTCAACCCGCGCAGACGCGGGTCTCGAACGCCTCAATGCGCCGTCGGCGGGCAAGCCCGCCTCCGTCGCACCGCTGACCCGCGCCCCATTCGGCTCCGGAGATAGGACAGCGTCTTGACGTTGTGACGTCGTAGCGTTATAGTGTCCTCGGAAATGGAGGTGTACTGTGACAATGTTGACTAGCCGGGCGACGGTGTACCTTGAGCCGGAGTTGCACAAGGCTTTACGCCTGAAATCCGTGGAGACGGCACGCTCTGTCTCCGACCTACTCAATGACGCCATTCGGGATGAACTGGCCGAGGATGCCGAGGATTTGGCGACCTTCGATGCACGAAAGAATGAAGCAACGATCGGATTCGAGGATTTCGTGAAAGAACTCAAGCGCCATGGCAAGCTATGAGGTCCAATTCCGCAAGTCGGTTGGCAAGGATCTCGATCCCATTCCAAGGCGGGACGTTCAGCGGATCGTGGCGGCGATTGCGGCCTTGGCCGACAACCCTCGGCCGCCTCAGGCTGCCAAACTCACCGGTTCGGAAAAGTACCGGCTCAGGTGCGGAGTCTACCGCGTGCTCTACGAAATTCGGGATGCTTTTCTGATTGTGTGCGTTGTCAAGGTCGGACACCGCAAGGATGTGTACCGAGACTGAATCGAACCAAGCGGTGGTGGGTACGTCGCTTCGCGCCGCCCCACACACGCGGACGTTGGGACAAGAGAATGAATTCAAGAGAACGGATGCTTGCAGCAATCAACCGGAAGCCGGTGGATCGAATCCCGACTGACATCTGGGCAACTGGCGAAGTGTGGGCCAAGCTGCGCGCCCATTTCGGCGAATCGGCGGATATCGAACAGGAGCTGCATCTTGACGGCTTTGCGGGTGTCGGGCCGGAATACATCGGACCGGCCCTGCCTTCGGTCGCTGCCGGCGAATCGGTGAACTTCTGGGGTATTCGCACCAGACGTATCCCGCACGAGGGCGGGGCGTATGACGAGCAATCGTTCTACCCCCTTGCCGCCGCACAGACGATTGACGATCTGAACCGATACGCATGGCCACGGGCCGACTGGTTCGACTACTCGGGCATGAGAGCCAAAGCCCAGGAGGCGTGCCGAACGAAAGCCTTGCAGTGCGGCTACATGGCACCCTTCTACTTCCACAACCTTCTTCGTGGGCTGGAGCAATCCCTGATCGATCCGCTTGTCGATCCGGAGTTCACCCACTTCCTGGTGGGGCGGGTGTCGGAATTCTTCTACGAGCATCACCGAAGAATGTTTGAGGCATGCGACGGCCTCATCGATGTAGCCCAGGTGACCGACGATCTTGGAAGTCAGACCGGCCCGCTGATAGGCCTTGACCTGTACCGGGAGTTCTATGCGCCCCATCACAAGCGGTGCATTGATCTGTGTCATGAATTCGGCATCAAGGTGTTTCATCACGACGATGGCAGTTGCCGCCCGTTCCTGCCGCTTCTGATTGAAATGGGGATCGATATTCTCAATCCGGTTCAGTGGACGTGCCCTGGAATGGACATGAAAGAGTTGAAGAAGGAGTTCGGGGGCCGCGTCTGTTTTCATGGCGCGGTGGAGAACCAGCGCATCCTGCCGTTCGGAACGCCGGAGGAGGTTCGCGCCGAAGTGCGTCATTGCATTGACGCGCTGGCCAGTGACGGCACGGGCTACATCCTCGCACCATGCCATAATCTGCAGGTGAATACGTCCGTGGAGAACATCGTCGCCATGTACGATGAAGCGTGGAAGTACGGAAAGAGGTCCTAAGGCGGTGGAACACTACGGCGCTGCCGCGCCGAGGTTCACCGCCACGTTCTGCGGGAAGGAAAGACGGAAGGATGACGGGACGAAATCGTCCTCGTCCGCAGTGAGCGAAGCGAACGGTCCTCGTCCTCGAAGGGGCAAAGAATCGTCCTTGACACGTATACAGGCATCATATCAGGTCTTCTTCAACATGCCGCTTCTCTGGGGCGACGATCCCATGCATTCCGGCGCGGAAACGCGATACTACGCGCTGGGACAGACGGACGAGGGCAGAGCGTTGTTCGTCGCCTTCACAATGCGGGGCCGCCGTCTCAGGGTGGTGTCGGAGGGACAAGGGTCAGACCGGTCGGAGGGACAAGGGTCAGACCGAGAAAATAGAAAAGGGGGAATGACATCTGCAATCGGAGTCGGACTGGGAAGTCTGCGGGGGCAGTCCTAGGTTGCACTTTCTACTTTCGATTCCGTTGAAAAACCCCCTGTTTTCAGAAACTGGCATGGGCCGACGCCCCACCGAGGACGTCTTTGTCGCGAGCTTTGTCTTGAGCTTTGTCGAAGCGGTAAGACAGGTGCTCCACGTTAACGACTTACGACCGAAGGTCCGACAAGGCTCGCGACGAAGCTCGCGACAAAGATCCCCCAAATAGGGCCGATGCCCCACCGCAGACCTTTTTCAACGGAATCTACTTTCTCGGTCTGACCCTGCAGGACCGACGCACGAGGGCGGGGCGTAATTCTCAATCCGGCGTAGCAGCTGGGCAGGGTCATGGGGTGGGGTCCGCGAAAAGGCTTGATATTACTGGCGGGAGCGACGGGACTCGAACCCGCAACAACCAGATCGACAATCTGGGACTCTAACCAATTGAGCTACGCCCCCGGTCAGATCGCGTAGACTATCCACGAGCCGCCCCGGCCGATCAAGTACAATCTTCCGGCCGCAAATCTCGACAATCCGCCCCGTGATGGGCTACGATCCGCCGCATGAGCCACCGCATGGCGGAAAAACTGGAGCGGTTCTTTGTCGGGCTGATCAACAGCCCCGAATACAGCGAGGAGCGCTCGCGGGCGGAGAATACCCTGCTGTGGGTCCTGAAGCAGATGTCGCAGCTCTACCGCGCGGTCATGCGCGCGCGCATTTTCCTTTATGACAAGGGGCTGTTTCGCCACCACACCCTGGGTTGCCAGGTGATCAGCGTGGGGAACCTCACGGTGGGCGGCACGGGCAAGACGCCCGTGGTCGAGATCTTCGCCCGCGAACTCCAGAAGGCCGGGCGCAAGGTGGCGATTCTCAGCCGCGGCTACAAGAAGGCCAAGGATCCTCTCGGGCGGCGGCTTGCGGACGCGCTGCTTTTCCGGGAGCACGCGCGGCCGCCGCGCGTGGTGTCCGACGGCCGGACGCTTCTGCTGGACGTCGCCATGAGCGGCGACGAGCCCTACATGCTGGCCTCGAACCTGCCGGAGGTGGCGGTCCTGGTGGACAAGAACCGCGTCAAGAGCGGCCGCTATGCCATCAACCGGCTGGGCTGCGACACGCTGGTTCTGGACGACGGCTTCCAGTATCTCAGCCTGAAGCACCGCGTGGACATCGTGCTCGTGGATCGCGGCAACCCCTTCGGCAACGGACACGTCCTGCCGCGCGGCATCCTGCGGGAGTCGACGCGCAACATCCGCCGGGCGGGCTTCATCTTCATCACGAAGTCGGACGGCACCGGCACCGCGGCGCTGCGCGAGCGCCTGCAGCGGCTCAATCCCGGCGCGGAAATCGTGGAGTGCCGCCACGAGCCCAGGCATCTGAAGGACGTCTTTACGGGCGAGGTGCGCGGCCTGGACACCCTGAAAGGCCTGCGCGCGTCGGTCGTTTCGGGCATCGCCTGTCCCCAGGGCTTCGAGGAAGAAGTGCGCAGGCTCGGGGCCGAGGTCGTGTACGCCCGCCGTTTCGCGGACCACCATCCCTACACGCAGCAGGAGCTCATCGACCTGGTCAACCGCAGCAAGAAGCAGGGCGCCGCGGCGATTATCACGACCGAGAAGGACGCGGTGCGCCTCCCGCGGCTGTACCGCCGCGATATTCCGGTCTATTTTTTGCGGGTGGACATTGCCATTGTGCGCGGGTCCGAGGACTTCCATGCCTGCATATCGCGCATCTGCTTCCGCTGATCCTTCCGGCGGCGCGTCCGCGCGGGCGCCGGCCGCGCCGCGCGGACGGCGCGCGGCGGGCGTGGTCGGCCTGGCCGTGGTGGGGTCGCGCGTCCTCGGCCTCGTGCGCGAAACGGTGCTCGCGGCCATGTTCGGCGGCGGCAGGAACCTGGACGCGCTGCTGGCCGCGTTTCAGATTCCCAACCTGATGCGCGACCTGTTCGCGGAAGGCGCGCTCTCGACGGCCTTCACCACCACGTTCACGAAGACGCACGAAACCGAGGGCGAACAGCCGGCCTGGCGGCTGGCCGGCCTGCTGATCTCATCGGTGATCGTGGTCCTGGGCGCGGCCTGCATCGCGGGCATTCTCGCCAGCCCCGTGCTCGTGCAGATCACCAGTTTCGGCTTCCGGTCCGTGCCGGGCAAGTTCGAGCTGACCGTGCGGCTCACGCGCATCCTGTTCCCGTTCATCCTACTGGTGTCGCTGGCGGCGGTGGCGATGGGCATGCTCAACGCGCGTTACATTTTCGGCCTCCCGGCGTCGGCTTCGACCGTTTTCAATCTCGTGACGATCGTGGCCGGGGTGAGCCTGGCGCTGGCTTTCGATCCGCAGCCGGACTGGCGGCGCCCGGACTTCGGCGAGCGCGCCCTCTACGGCGCCGCGCTGGGGTTCCTTCTGGGCGGTTTCGCGCAGCTCGGGATGCAGCTGCCCGCCCTGTGGCGGCTCGGTTTCCGGTTCCGCTGGCGGCTCGCGTGCGGCGATCCGGGACTGAGGCGGATCTGGCGTCTGATGTGGCCCAGCCTGATCGCGGGCGCGGCGGTGCAGGTCAACGTGCTCGTCAACGCGATGTTCGCCTCGGAGATAAACGGCGCCCGTTCCTGGCTGAACTGCGCCTTCCGGCTCATGCAGTTTCCGATCGGCGTGTTCGGCGTGGCCATCGCCACGGTCACCCTGCCGGCCATTTCGCGCCACCACGCGCGCGAGGAAACGGCGCGTTTCGGACGGACCGTGGAGGAAGCCCTGCGCCTGTGCTTTTTCCTGACCGTGCCGGCCGCGGTGGGGCTGTTCGTCCTGGCCCCGGACCTGATCGGCGTGATTTACGGGCACGGCAAGTTCTCCGCCTTCGACACGGCGCAGACCGCGGCGGCGCTGCGCGCTTTCGCCGTCGGCCTGGCGGCCTACGCGGCGATCAAGATCCTGGTGCCGTGCTTCTACGCGCTTGACCGGCCGCGAACGCCGCTGCTCGTCAGCACGCTGAGCATCGGGCTGAACATCGGGCTGAACTTCCTGCTGGTCAAGGTGCTGGGCCTCGGGCACGTGGGGCTGGCCGCGACCACGGGCACGCTGGCGCTGGTCAATTTCGCGCAGCTGGCGTTCCATCTCCGGCGGCGCGTCGCCATCGGATCGGCCGCGGCCTGGCTGCGCCTGCTGGCGGCAATCGTCGCTTGCGCGGCGGCCTGCGGGGGCGCGGCGGCGTTCAGCGCGGAATTCCTGCGCGGTCGGCTTGGCGCGGGCCTCGCGGGCCGCGCGCTGGCCGTCCTGGCGGCGGCGGGCGCCGGGGCCGGCGCGTACGGGGCGCTGGCGCTGCTGCTGCGCGTGCCCGAGATCGTCGCCATGCGCGATCTGGCGCTGAGATTGCTGCGCATGGACCGTCAGCCTGAAAAGCGCGGATGATCCGCGGGAAGGCGCGAACTGTTGCCGGCGATGAACGGGCGGTGCGTCACCGGCGGGCGGCGGAATAGCGGCGCACCGACAGGCTTGGCTCAGTCCGTTCCTGGAGCAGAATCGAACGGTGCCAGGCGCGCGGACGAACTGCTCTTTCTAGGGTCAGGCGGATTCTCTCCCGGGACCTCTGCGCGGTTTGTGGGTGGAGGTAAGGGGAGTCGAACCCCTGACCTTCTGAATGCCATTCAGACGCTCTACCAACTGAGCTATACCCCCACGAGGTCGAGGACGCTGTTCACTGAGCGGCAGACTGTAGCAGCCCGCGGCCAAACCTGTCAAACGCCGGGTTTCGCCGCGCGACATCCTCGCGCATCTGGACGCGGGCAGCGGCGCGCAGCGCGGGGAGAAGAGCGTTCCCATCCTGCGCGTGGACGTGCGCGAAGACGGCTACGCGCGGAACGACAGGCGCGGCTTTCAGACCAGGTCGCAGGCCTCGGGCGGCATCCAGTGGGCGTCCTTGCCCTCCCACTTCACGTTGCACCCGATAGGATTCGTAACCGGCACGCTGACGGGTTTGCCCGCGAGATGCTGCTCCAGCGCGTTTTCGAGGTCGTTGACCGTGACGCGGCTCGCGTCGCGCGGATTGTCCACCCCGCGCCCGGTGTAGACGAGTTTCCGCTCGCGGTCGAAGACATAGAAATGCGGGGTGCGCAGGGCGCCGTAGGCCCGGGCCGCGTCCTGCGATTCATCATGGAGGTACAGCCACGGAAAGCGGTGCTTCTTCATGCGCCGGACCATGTTGTCGAAGCTGTCCTCGGCGTAGGTGTGCCTGCTGTTGGAATTGATGCCGACGAACTTTACGCCCCTTGGGCCGTATTCCTCGGCCGTGCGGCGGGTGACATCGTCGGAGCCGATCACGAACGGACAGTGGTTGCAGGTGAAGAACACAACCAGCACCGGCGCGGCGCTGAAGTCCGCGAGCGAATAGGTCTTGCCGTCGGTCGCCGGCAGAGTGAAGTCCGGCGCCTTGTCCCCGATCTGCAGCGTGAAGGCCATGCGGCGTTCCTCCTTGTTGGATGCTGTTTTCACGAATAGTATTGAAAAAAGGGGCGGGATGGAAGCCTGAACAGACGGCAACCGGCCGGTTGCCATGCGGGGCGCCATGATCATCAGCGCCAGCCGGCGCACGGACATACCGGCGTATCACGCCGACTGGTTCATGGAGCGCGTGCGCGCGGGCGCGTGCCGCGTGCCCAACCCCGTGAATCCGGCGCGGTTTACGGATGTCTCGCTGCGGCCGGATGACGTGGACGCGATCGTGTTCTGGACGCGGAACGCGGGCCCGCTGCTGAAGCATCTTGACGAGCTGGACGCGCGCGGGTTCCGCTACTACTTCCACTACACGCTGATGGACAACCCTCCGGAGCTGGACCCCGGGGTCCCGCGGTTGGAGGCCGCGGCGGCGACTTTCCGGGCATTGGCCGGACGCGTGGGGCCGCGGCGCGTGATCTGGCGCTATGATCCGGTTGTGGTGGCGAACCGGACGCCGCCGGATTTTCATCGCGCCGCGTTCGAGGCCATTGCGGCCGCGCTGGAGGGGGCGACGCTGCGCTGCGTGATCAGCCTGGCGGATCTGTACCGGGGCGCGGAGGCCCGCCTGCGGCGCGTGCCGGGGCTGGATCTCATGCGGCCGGAGGAGTGCGCGCGCGCCTTCAGGCGGCTGGGCCCGGAACTGGCGCGGATGGCGGCGGCGCGCGGCATGGAGCTTGTGACCTGCGCCGAAGAGGCGGGCGCGGCGGGGCCGGGGGTGAAGCCGGGACGCTGCATAGACCACGAGCTGATCAGGGACGTTTTCGGGATCGCCGTCACGGCGCGGAAGGACCCGTCGCAGCGCAAAGCCTGCCGCTGCGTGGTGAGTCGCGACATCGGCGTCTACGGCACGTGCCCGGCGGGCTGCGTGTACTGCTATGCCGCGCGGGACCGGGGGCGCGCCGCGGACACAGGCCCGCGCCAAGCCGGCGGCGGGAGCCCGTGAAAGCGGCGGATAGTCACACGCCTGAACCCGGCCGGGAAACGCCTCGCGGTTCATGCCCGGTTGCCGCCGCCAGATCCTTGAGCGCGGCGTAGAGCAGCTCCGCCAGGCGGATGCGGCCCTCGCGCTGGAGATGGATGCCGTCGTCCGCAAAAAGAGGCGCCGCCTCCGGCGCGGAAAAAAGCGCGGCCAGATCCAGCATGGCCGCCTGCTCATCGCGCGCCACTTCGCGCAGAATCGCGTTGTATTCGTCGTGCAGGCGGATCGCGTCGGGCACGGAGGCGGCCTGGCGGTTGTCGACCAGGACGGGTGACAGGGCTTGCGCGCGCGGGGCGGTGATGAGCAGCGGCGCCGCGCCGGCGGCGCGGGCGTCGCGCACGAAATCCCGCAGCGCGGATCGGTATTCGCCGGGCGGGACGCGCAGGACGGCGCCGCGGCCGGACCACGCCAGGGACCCGGAAGGGCCGAGCGCGGAGGAGATGAACCGGAAGAAGCGCTTGCGCCCGAGCGCGTTCAGCAGGTGTGCCGTCATGGGGGCCACGGTCACGGCCATGCGATTGCGGTCGGGGCGCTCGGACAGCCAGTGATCGTTCCATCCGTATTGGATCGTAACAACGTCCGGCTGAAGGCCGGCGGTTTGCAGGTGGAAAAGCCGCAGCCCCTGCACAGCCGAGTAGCCGTGCACGCCCATGTTGAATGCTTCCCAGGCGCGCGCGTCGGGCGGAGCGTTCGTTAGCATGGCATGGAGAAAACCGGAGAAAGGCGGAATGCCCTGTCCGACCACGGAATCGCCCATGCAGATCACGCGCACGCTGCCGGACCGCTTGACGGGATCGACCTCCCGCTCGGCAAAGCCCATGGCGTTGATGGGACGCCCGTTGAAGTCAGCCCCGGGGTTGAAGCGCCAGATCAGTTCGGGGTCGGGGACTGTGGCGGCGGACCCGGCCGCGGGCGCCGGCGTCGCGCCGCGGATGACGATGGGAGCAAGTTCGGCGCTGAACCCGACCAGGGAAAGCACGCCTTCGAAGGCGAGGAGGAAGAGGAAGACGGCGGCGACGGCCAGCGCGATTCGATTCACCGGACGGAAATCGAGAGGGCCGCGCAGTTCGTGTCCGGCGCGGCATGCGCGCCGCTTGAAAAGCGCGCGGGCCGTGAGCAGAAGCAGCGGGGCGAGCGCCGGTCGCCAGCCCCAGGCCGCGGACGCGGTCCCGGGGCCCAAGTCCGCGCGCAACGGTCCGCAAAGCCAGATCGCGGGCGCCAGGAGAAGCAAGCCGAGAAACAGGACGTCAAGCATTCGAAGTGCGGAGCGCATCAAGACGACTCTAGGCTTCCGGCCATGTGTCGGCAAGCAAGAGATTCCGGAAAACGGGCGCAAGGCGGACAACGAAAGGCGGCGTGGAAGTTAAGGGTGGAAGTTGAGGGGTGACATGGGACGGGAGGGGGGATAGAATAAGGCCATGAAAAACGGCGCACGAGGGTTGGCGAACGTTGTCTTTCTGGCGGCGGCGGTGGCGGCGGCGGGATGCGCCGGACCGGCCTGGCGCATAAGGCGCAATCGGGACATGTTCGCGGCGTTTCCGCCCGAGGTGCAGGCGAACGTGCGCGCGGGTCGGATCGAGCTGGGATACACGCGCGACATGGTGTTTATTGCGCTGGGGCGGCCTCACCGCGTGTATGAGCGCGTGACGCGCGAAGGCGTCACCGACGTCTGGACGTACAGCGGCACGCGCTACGCCACCCGGTATGCGCCCGTGGACGCCTCGTACTGGTACCTGGACCGGCACGGCGACGTGCGGCTGTCCTACGGCTGGTCGTGGGTGGATGCAGGCTACGGCAGCGAGTACCAGTCGATGCGCGTGGAGTTTGCGACCGACGCGGTTACGGCGATCGAAAGCCTGCGGCGCTAGCGCGGCCCGGGGGTGGAGGCGAGGAGGACGGCCGGGTCGAGCGCGCCCGGTCCGGCGACGAAATCCTCCGCCGAAAGCGCGGCATCCGTCCGGGACATCGGCACGTACTTGCCCGTGGCCGTGACGAGGATCCGTCCGCCGGCGTCGCGGATTTCGCCGTCGGTGAGCGCCAGTCGCGCCCGCCCGCCGGATATGCGGCCTTCGACCCGCAACGTCTGGCCGACGACGAGCGGCTGCTTGAGACGCGCGGTCATCTCGGCTGCCACGCACGCGCGGCGGCAGGCCAGGATGGCGGCCCAGGTCATGACTTCATCCAGGAGCGTCATGCTGATTCCGCCGTGAACGATATGGCGGTAGCCGAGGTCGGCCGGCCGGGTGGTGTATTCCAGAAAGATCACGCCGTCCTGCACCCGGGATTTCAGGCGCAGCCCGCGGACGTTGTCCTGTCCGCACACGAAGCAGGCGCGGGTCCACGGCAGGATGCCGCGCAGCGCGGGGTCAATGCTCAGGCTCATGGTTGTCCTCCCGGGGCCAGCGTAGGCGATAGGCGGGCCGGAATCAAGTGGAGGCAGCCGTGGCCAGCGGTTCCGACCGTAGTGGGTCAGTTACGCGGTGGAAACACGCCGGTAGGGCGCGGCGTGCCGCCTTCGCCCGGAGGCTCCGGCGCGCCAAGCCGGCCGCGCCGCGGCGGACCGGGCTTGCCCCGCCATAGC
>VGWJ01000020.1 GCA_016873635.1 Lentisphaerota bacterium
ATGCTCACGCTCCTTGAGCCATGCGCCGATCTGCTTCTCGACGGGGCTGGGATAAAAGGAGTCCTGCCGCTGGTTCGCCAGCCAGGCGCCGTACGGGATCGCCATGTTGAATCCGTGCGCCAGCGGCTCCAGGATGAACAGGGTGTACGAGTCGTGCTTCCCGGCGTCCACGTCGCGCATGATCTGGTGAATCCAGTCGTTGGGCTCCAGGATGAACGCCCCCGGCTTGCCGCCGTAGAAGGCGTGGCCGAAGCGGTAGTAGCCGTCCTGCCGCAGCCGGATCTGGCTCTTCTCGCCTACGATGATGTCGCAGTGCTTGCGCACCGCTTCGCCGTGCGGGTCGCAGTGGTAGAGGTTGGCCGTCACCTGGGCGGCCTTGCCCGTCTTCTGCCGCGAGTAGGCGCGGACGTGGTCGGCGATGTCGATCACGCCCGGTTCGATGCAGGCGATGTGGAAGCGGACGAACGACGCCCAGAGCGGCACGGCCAGCCGCTTGTCGATGTCCGGGTCGGCGAGATCCTTGTCGGTGTAGCCCTTCTTCTTGAGGAACGCGCGGTAGTTGAAGGTGTCGAGATTCAGGCCTTCGGTCTCCGGCGTCGGGTTCTGCTTCAAGTACTCCCTGAACAGGCGCAGGCAGTCCTTGCAGAAGCAGCCGCCGCTCATGGCGGCGAGGAGCTGGGCGTCGAATTCGTCGATGTGCACGACCGGCGCGCCGGCGTCGATCATGATCTCGATCTCCTTGCGCAGATATTCCCGGTAGGCTGGTTTGTTCCCGCAGGGGCTGTAGCAGTAGTGGTCGTGGCCGGGGGCCATGAGCCACCGTGAGAAGATCGGCTTGCCGTCGAGCGTGACGGCCATGAACCCCTTGAGGAAGTCCTTTACCGGCTTGCCGTCGGAATCCTTCAGCCCCTTGGGGAAGTACTTCCTGATGGACGGGAAAATCTTCGGATAGCGGTCGGTCGAAAGCTCCCGCATGCCGATCCAGCCCTTCCTGCCGGCGCCGCGCGGCTTGTTCAGCGCGAGAAGCTGCGACTCGTCCTTACTGAACTCGGCGGGGAACTCCCAGAGCTGCGCCTTCCAGATCACGGCGGAGGCGGCGATCCCGCGCCTGGCGCACTCCGCGATGAACTCGCGGTCGTTCAGATAGCCGTACAGGCGCAGGCGCGGCGGGATGGCCTCGTTGGCCTCCTTGTCCAGATACTGGATGCCGATCGCGCCGCTGCCCAGGCAGGACCAGAGCAACAGGTTGCCGTTCACGTCCACGACGTCCTGAACCTGCGGCAGGCGTTTCATCGGCATGCTGGGGTGATAGTTCCAGTCGTGCCGGTACCAGCACATGTAGTGCATTCCGCGAATCATGATCCCCCGTTCCTCCGTTCCCCCGCTTTTTTGCCGCTGTTCCGTCACGCGCGGAAAACCCCGCAATACTACCGCGGATCCGCGTTCTTGCACACCTGTTTGTTGATGCGCCGTCTTTTCGCTTGCTGAGACGGACGATATGATGCGAAACGTAGCGGATCGATGGGAAGAAGGGAGTGTCGCTTGCGCGGACGGTACATCGGCATTGACGGGGGAGGGACCAAGACGGCGGGTGTGCTGGCGGACGATACGGGCGCCATCCTGGCCGCGTGCGAGGCCGGCGCGTCCGCCGTCGTCGGAATGCCGTCGCCCGAATCCCTCGCGGTTCTCCGGTCGGTGCAGGCCCGGCTGTGCGAGGCCGCCGGCGTGCGCCCTGCCGACATTGACCGGCTTGGGATGGGGCTGAACGGCGTGGATTTCCCGGAAGAAACCGCCATGCAGCACGATGTTCTGTCCCGCGTGCTGGCCATCGCGCCCGAGCGCTTCATTCTCGTGAACGATGGCATTGCCGCGCTCTGGGGGGCGACGCCTGCGCCCGCGGCGGCGATCGTCCAGCACGGGACCGGGTTTACCGCGGCCTATCGGAGCGACTACGGCGCGGAGCGGCCTTTCGACAATCTTGACGCCGGGCGCTTCTACGATCTGCGCCTGGAGGCGCTCGCGCTGGTCGCCCGCATGATGGACGGCCGCGCCGCGGTATCGCCGCTCAAGGCGGCCATCCTCGCGTGTCTCGACCATCCCGCCGAAAAGGACTACGGGGAGATCGTGTTCCTCCGGAAGTACTCCCAACCGCAACTGGCGGCGATCCTGCCCGCTGTCCTGCGGGTGGCGGAGGCCGGTGACGCCGCTACCCGGTCCATCGTCGAGCGTGCCATTGAAGACTATGTCTGCACGGCCGTGACGATCGTCCGCAAGACCGGGTCTTCCAGCCCGGACGTCGTCTTCGGCGGCGGACGCTTGTTATCGGCCCCGCAATGGTTCTGGAACCGGATCGCCGACGGCGTGCTTCGGGAATGCCCCGGCGCCAGGATCAGGCGGCCCGAGCGGTCGCCGGCGATCGGCGCCGTCATCATGGCTGCCCATGCCGGCGGCTGTTCTCCGAAAGCTTTCTTCTCCCCGGGGCCGAAATGAATGTGACCCTGCCTGACCTGCGGTTGAGGGCAATGGGGCGGCTGTCCATCGGACGGGGCGACTCGGCGTTACCGGCGTTCGTGTTTCGTTCCCCGGCGGACATGGGTGACTACGCCGCGCAGTTGATCCTCGACGGGGTGCGGGCGGCGCGGGCGTCCGGCCGAGCGTACCTGCTGGGCTGTCCGACAGGGCGCACGCCGATGCCGACTTACCAGGCGATCGGTCGGAAGGCCGCGACGGACGGACTCGATGTCTCCCACGTCGTGCTCGCGATGATGGATGACTACGTCGTGCCCGCCGGCGCCGGGTTTGCGCATTGTCCGGCTGACGCGCACTACAGTTGCCGCCGCGCGGCCAATGTGGACATCGCCGGTGCGATCAACGCGGGGTTGCCGCCGGCGCATCGCATGCCCCGGGATCACATCTGGTTTCCGGAGCCTGCCCGGCCGCAAGCCTATGATGAACGCCTGAAGGATGCCGGCGGGGTCGATTTCTTCATAACGGCGGCCGGCGCCTCCGACGGGCACGTTGCGTTCAATGGGCCGGGCAGCGCTGCCGACAGCGTCAGTCGCATTGTCACGCTCGCCGAAACGACCCGCCGCGACAACCTCGGCACGTTTCCGGAGTTCAGAGGCCTCGACGAGGTTCCGACGCATGGGGTCTCTGTTGGATTGGGGACGATTCGGCTTCTGTCGCGCCGGGTTGCGCTTCTGATTCACGGCGCGGGCAAGCGTGACGCCGTGAAGCGGCTCAATGCGTGCCGCGGATTCGATCCGGCGTGGCCGGCGAGCTTCATCTTCGAATGCCTGTGTCCGCTTGTTCTGGTCGAGCACGGGGCTTTGCACGGACGGAAAGGCAGAGGACCATGACGGAATTGACATCGCGCGAGCGAATGCTGCGGGCGTTCGTGCAACAGCATGGCGTGCCGCTGGCCGTCCTTGGGCCGCGCGGGTTGATCCTGTCGCCGATCGACAACATCACGGTTGACGAGCCCCGCACGTGGCGGAATGTCGAGACGTTTGTCGACGAGTGGAAAGGATGCCCATGCCGGCCTGCAGGAATGTGACGCTGTCGAACCCGCTGCTCAGTCCATCGCAGATTCGCTTCCGGCTTGAACTGGCGCGCCGGCGAACGCGGACCTACCCGCTCGATTCCATGGACTTCATCATGATCGACATGGCACGTCCGGAGGGGCGCCATCGCCAGGCTTATCAGTGCGCGGGGGATTTGACGGGACGCCTGCTTGAGTTCTTGTCGCATGCGGACGGCTTGCTGGCCCTCTCCGACCTGCCTCGGCCCGAATGGATGTATTTTGACGAAGGCGCGACTTCACGCTGCGGCGTGGAAGGATCTGCGGCCAACGTGACGCTGAGGTTCCCCGACGGAAAGCAGAAGGTTCTGCGTTTCACGCCGCTGTGCTACAACACGTCGTGCCTGAGCCTGTTCGATACGCCCATCGTGTTTGGAGGGGCGGAGCAGGCGCCTGGTTGAGGATACGGAAATGAGCAGGAACATCACGGTTGCCATCGTCGGCGCGGGCAGTTCGTACACGCCGGAACTGATGGACGGCTTTCTTGGGCTCGATCCGGCGCGGCTGCCGGTGGCGGAGTTCCGCTTGTTCGACATCAACGCGGAGCGCCTTGGCGTCATGGCCGGCCTTTCCGGGCGCATGGTGCGCCGTCACGGGCGGGCCATTGCCGTGAAGACCTGTCCGCGCCTCGAGGAGTCGCTGGAAGGCGCGGATTTTGTCATCACGCAGATCCGTGTGGGCGGCATGCAGGCGCGCTGGCTGGACGAAAGCATCCCGCTCAAGTACGGGATCATCGGCCAGGAGACCACGGGGCCGGGCGGCATGTTCAAGGCTCTGCGGACCATCCCCGCCATGCTGGAGATCGCCGGCGCGGTCGAACGCGTGGCGCCGCAGGCGTTCATCCTGAACTACACCAATCCCAGCGGGATCGTGACCGAGGCGGTCACGCGCTACACCGACGCGAAGATCCTCGGCCTCTGCTCGGGCATCCCGCTGATCATTGAGGAAATCAAGAAGGACTTCGGCGCGGACTTCCCCGGGATGCATGCCTACTGCGTTGGGTTGAACCATCTCGGGTTCATTCACCGCATCGTCAGCGGCGGGAAGGATGTGACGCAGGAGATCATCGCGCGGATGGCCGCCCGGGAGTCGCGCCACGGCAAGGACGCGGACGCGCTGAACCGGTTTGCCGTGGAAATCGGGGCGATTCCCATCGGCTACCTCGACTACTACTTCAGGCGTGGCATGCTGGTGAGGAAGCTGCAAGCCCAGGAGAAGACCCGTGCGCAGCAGATCATGGATCTGGAGAAGGCGGTCTTTGCCGAAGCCGCGGCGCCGGGCGCGGATCAGAAACCGGAGACGTTGCGAAAGCGGGGTGGGGGCGGATACTCGGCCGTGACCTTTGCGGCCATGGACGCCGTCTACAACGACACCGGCGAGGAACTGGCCATCAGCGTGCCGAACCAGGGCACGGTGGACGGCATCGAGGCGGACGAGGTGGTTGAAGTCGTCTGCCGGATCGGAAGGAAGGGCGCGGCCCCTATCCGGGTCGGCCCGATTCCGCTGGCCTTCCGCGGGCTTGTTCATGCCGTGAAGGCGTACGAGGTTTTGACGGTCGAGGCGGCGATGAAGCATGACCGGCGTCTGCTCAAGCAGGCGCTGCTCAATCATCCGCTGGTCGGCGACGCGGAGGTTATCGATCCGATGCTCGACGAGATGCTCGCCGCGCACGGGCTGTGGAAGGACTGAGGGAGAAACAACGTGACAGTGCGCGTGGGAATGATCGGGGCTGGCGCTATTGCGGATGATCACTGCACATCGGTCAGCAAGTATCCGGGCGCTGAACTTGTGGCGGTTTCGGATATCAGCCGGCAACGGCGCGAGACTGTCAGGCAGAAGTACAACATGGCTCGGGCCTACGAGAAGTGGCAGGACCTGGTGGCGGATCCCGGCGTGGATGCCGTGATGATCGCGCTACCCAACGCCCTGCACGCGCCGGTCAGCGTGGCGGCGCTCAAGGCCGGCAAGCACGTGCTCCTTGAGAAGCCGTTCGCCCTGAACTACGGCGAGGCAAAACGGGTGGCCGACACGGCCAGGAAGATGCGGAAGGTCTTCATGCTCGGCATGAACCTGCGTTTCTGGCCGGAAGTGCAGTCGCTGCGCACGATTGTCCAGCGCGGCGATCTGGGGGATGTGTACCACGCCAAGGCCTACTGGTACCGCCGCACGGGGTCGCCGAAGATGGGGACGTGGTTTGTGAACAAGAAACTGGCCGGCGGCGGCTGCATGCTGGACATCGGCGTGCACTTCCTCGATCTGGCGCTGTATATCACCGATAACTGGAAGCCGGCGTGCGTGAGCGGCCAGGTTTACACCAAGTTCGGCAACCGCGGCATCGGCGAGGGCTGCTGGGGCAAGTCCGACCGCGATCCGAAGCTCAAGTTCGACGTGGACGATTTCGCCACGGGACTCGTCAAGTTCCAGAACGGTATGACGCTCGAACTGAACGTGTCCTGGGTCCTGCACCAGGAGCAGGAGAACCGGAACAACATCCAGCTCTACGGAACCGAAGCCGGCGCGGATCTGATCCCGATGAAGGTCTTCCGCTCCGGCAAGAACGCAGGCGAGTACGAGGTGGTGAAGCCGGAGAATGTCCGGATCCCGCACCGCTACGAGAACCGCCAGGCGAACTGGCTGGACGCGATCCTCGGGAAGGACAAGCCCATCTGCACCGTGGCGCAGGCGCTGGTGGTCCAGAAGATCCTGGATGGTATCTATCAATCGTCGGCGAGCGGCAAAGAAGTCCGTATCCGCTAGATAGTGTCTGGATCGGGAGAGTGACGAGCATGCAAATCAAGCAAGTGGTGATGGTGGCCAAGCGTCGTGTGGAACTGCAAACGGCGACGCTGGACGAGGACCTGGGCGCTGACGGGATTCTGATTCGCACGGAGCGGACATTTATCAGCGCCGGAACGGAGCTGGCCAACTACACGGCGAAGGAGCCGGCGGTGTACCAGAAGGGGGCGTGGTGCGCGTACCCCTGGCGGGCTGGCTACGCCAACGTGGGGGTCGTCGAGGCTGTCGGTTCCGCCGTGACGCGCGTGACAAAAGGACAGCGGGCCTTCACGTACGGCGCGCATGCCTCGCATGTCAAGTTCAGCCAGAACGATTTTGTTGTGGCCGTGCCCGATGGCCTTGACCCCGCCGTGGCGGCGGCGTCCCGCATGGCCGGGATTGCCACCTCGGCCATGGCCATCGCGGATCGCGCCATGCATCAGCCCGTGGTGCTGGTGCTCGGGCTCGGGATTGTCGGGAACCTGGCCGCGCAGTCGTTCCGGATTCTCGGCGGCAGGGTCGTCGGTGTCGACCCGATCGCGTCGCGGCGGCAGGTGGCCGAGCGGTGCGGGATCTCGCGTACGCTGCCCGGCGGCGACACGGCGGACATCAAGCAGGGCCTCAAGCGGCTGGTTGGCGTCGGGCAGGCGGACATCTGCATCGACGCCAGCGGGCTGACGCCGGTGGTCATGCAGGCGCTGGCCCTGACCGCCAACGTCGGGCAGTTGATCCTGCTGGGCTCGCCGCGCGCGCCGTTCGAGGGAAACCTGACGGCGGCTTTCAGCGAGATCCACCTGCGGAACGTGACTGTCCGCGGCGCCCTTGAGTATTTCCTGCCGGCCTATCCGGTGCAGTCTATCTGGGGCGGGCGCACGCCGCCGCTCCTCTCGCTCTGGGAGAAGCAGAATATCATCTTCGACTGGATCCTCGACGGCCGCATGGCGATTGAGCCGCTGATTTCGCACCGGCTTGCTCCGGAGAACATCGCGGACGCTTATGAGGGACTGCTGGCTTCGCCTGAAGCATTTACGGGTGTTGTGCTGGACTGGGATCGCGGTTGCGGACAAGAGAAAAGAGGATGAAACGTTCACAGACCAATTCCGTTCGATTCGCTGTCGTTTCGATTCTGGCGCTCTCCGTGGCCGGCTGCATTGCCTTGGGCAGCGGCCCCGGCGAGGACCCGCTGCGGCCGCGTGACCTGACGCCGGTGACATGGCTGAAGGCGCCGTCGCATCCTCCCGTCGAAATCGTTCGAGGCGGGGAGGCGAAGGCGGTGGTCTTTTTGGCTCCCGTCCAGGCCGTGGAGTTTGCCAGACCGGTGGCAAAGAACCGGCGCCCGTCGACTTTCCAGCAGATGGTCAGACACTTGACCGAAGGCGTGTCCATCGCCACCAAGGCCGGTCTGACGCTGGTGACGAACGCGCCGCCCTCCGCCGACCAGCCCGCCATCGTGATCGGCGACTGCGAGGAGACGCGCGCGGCGGGGATCGACGCGGCGAAGATTCCGGCCGAAGGGTTTGTCGTCAAGACCGCCCGCAACCGCATCTACCTTGTGGGCAGCGCGGCAAGAGGCGAGGGCACGTGCTGGGCCATAGCGGATTTCCTCGAGCGGTTTGTCGGCGTAAGGTGGTACTGGCCGACGCAGTACGGCGGGCGTTCCATCCCGCAACGCGCCTCGCTCGCCATTCCCCCGCTTCACTACCAGGACCAGCCGGTCTTTCCCTTCCGGACGATGTACCAGGACTGGTACTGGCTGCAGGCGCGCTCGTCTGACGAGGAGATACTCCCCATGGCGCCCGGCGCGGGAGCGGAGGGCGCGGAGACGCTCTGGCTGGGCGATTTCTTACGGCTGATGCGCCACGGCAACAGTTGGCCGTACGAACCCGTCCAGCAGGGCGCGCGCATCTACGAGTTCATGAACAACACGTTGCGGACCAACAGCGCCATATTTGCGGTCCGGGAAGACGGCAGCCGGAACCACGAGACATTCTGCTACAGCTCGCCGGAACTGGTGGCCTGCTATCTGGAGAACCTGGAACGCGCCTGGGACAAAGGCGGCAAGAACGTCTTCATCGGCGGAATCACGCGGAACTGCGTCACCCTCTGGCCCTGCCTGAACATAGGCAACAGATCCCTGGTGTCCGCCTGCCGCTGCCGGCCCTGCCGGGAAATGGCGGCGAAGGGCGGCGACGCGCTGATCATGGCCGATTTCGTGCGGCGGCTGTGCGAGGCGATCAAGCCCCGCTGGCCCGACAAGACCGTCATCTACGTCCCCTGGGATATCCTGAAGTGCCCGGAAGAGCTGAAGTTCCCCGACAATCTCGTGGTAAACTCCCTCGACCTGGGCACCATGGGGCTGCTGCACCAGCCGAAGATCCGCGAGGAACAGGAGGGTCTCCTCCGCACGTGGGCCGCGAAAACCGGCCGGCCGGTTTGCATGTGGATCGACTTTGCCGGCCCCGGCGACTGGACATACGGGCCAGTTCAGTTCCCCCGCCTGGTCCAGGAGTTCTACCAGTCGAACCGCAACCGGTTGGCCGGCGGCCAGGTGCTTTCGTACGGCGCCGCCTGCTTCGTCACCGCCGCCCCCACCTGCTACGTCTGGAACCGCGCATTGTGGAATCCCGACATGGACGTCGAGGCGATCCTTGACGAGATGTGCGAACGGCTCTTCGGCGCCGGCGCGGCCGATGCCAGGGAACTCCTGCGCATCCAGTGCGATCGCTGGGAGAACACCCCCCTGTCGCGTCCGATACGCGTCGCCGAGCAGCGGGTTGCCCCGAAGCTGTTCCGGGAAATCTGGCCGGCCGAGGTGGTGACACGAATGACGACGCTGCGCGACCGGGCGCTGGACGCGATCGAGCGCAGCGGCGACACCGAAGCCCGGCGCGCGTTCCTCTACTGGACGTGGTCGTTCGATGCCTTCGTGGAATTCGCCAATAAGATCAACGAAGGCGCGGCGCCCCAAACCCTCGTCGAGACCGGCGGCGAAAGGCAGCCGGCGGCCGAAGGCGCGGAACCCGACCCGGATGCGGCGGCCCGGTTCCAGGGCGGAACGGCGGCAACCAACGTGATCCGGATCGCCAACGTGCGCAGGACGGACGCCGCCGTCGAGGGACGGAGCGAGCTGAGGTTCGACCTCTCCTGGGGCCACACCTGGCGGGCGAAATGGACGGAGCCGGCCGCGAGCAGCGTGACGGGGCGGGACCTGCCCGTCGAGAGCTGGAGCGCGGCGTGGGTGTTCGCCAAGTACAGGCTGCCGGGCCGGGAAAACGAAGGGTACTTCCCCGCGACACTGGCGGCGGACCGGACGCAGCACAGAGTCCCCGGCGGAACAACCCTGGATGTGGGCCTTACCGCAGGCAAGGGGGTCGGCGTGTTCCTCTACCGCTCCGGACCCGGGCACGGTTCGCTCGATCTGCGCGACGTGAGTCTGCGCTGGCTCCACGGCGCGGACGGCGTGACGAATCCCTCGGCGGCGGACATCAAGGTCTTCGCCATCGAAATGGTCTATGTCCCGCAAGGCCCCTTCCAACTCGGCTCCGGGGGCAGGGAAGACGGAAGTTTCACGGACGGCGCATGGACCGACGGCGCCACGCTTCCGTTCCTGGTCGACGCGAAGTGGAGCGGCCCGGTTGCCGAAGGCTCCGATGCCCGGCGCATCGGCAACTCGGCCGGCCGGCTCTGGGGCATCAGCGAATCCGGGCGCAACGGCATCGGCCCGGAGGGGGCGCTGGCGAACCGCTATCCCACCGGCTACGAGGCGTTCTACTGCATGCGCTACGAAGTGACCCGCGAACAGTTCACCGCTTTTATCAACTCGATGTCCGCCGCGACGTATGCCGCCACCTCGGCCGGCGACAGTGGTCACGCGGGGTCCATCTATACGGCAGTCGGGCGCTACGGCCTCTCGGGCGTCTGGCCGAATTTCACGGCCGCCAAACCGTACCAGGCCTGCAACCTGCTTTCCTGGTGGGACGCCGCCCAGTTCGCGGCGTGGGCAGGGCTGCGTCCGATGACCGAGATGGAATACGAAAAAGCCTGCCGCGGCCCGCGCAGGCCGACGGCCAACGAGTTCGCCTGGGGCACGACGGGCATCGCCAGGGAAGAGTACATGGTGGAGCGCGAAGGCAAGGACGATGAGCGCGTCGCCGGCGGCCCCAGCGACGTTGTCGGCAACGCCAATTACGACCTGACCATGCCGGCCTACTTCGGAGGGCCGGCGCGCGGCGGCGTGAGCGCGATCCCCGGCAGCCCCGTGCGCGCGGGCGTGTTCGCGACACCGTCCGGCGGCCGCGCCGCGGCGGGCGGTTCGTACTGGGGCATCCTGGAACTGAGCGGAAACGTGCGCGAACAGGTCATCACGGCCGGCAACGCCCACGGCCGCATGTTCGAGGGAACGCACGGAAACGGAACGCTTGAAATCCCGCCCGATTGGCCGCGGATTTCCGGAAGCGAAGCCGCCGCCGGCACGGGACTCCGCGGCGGATTCTACGGAGACCTGACCGACCCGCTGCGCGTGTCCGACCGCAACCGCGCGGTCTTCAAGGACCGGGAAGCCTCCTTCAGCCGCGAGCAACGCACGGAGGCGAACGGCTGGCGCGGCGCGCGCACGGCGCCTGAAGTTGTCATGGCGAGCGACGGAACCGTTCCCGTCTCAGTCGAAACCAGTCGGGCGATGCCGCATCTGAAACATGCGGTTCGGGTGGACGGCAAACTGGACGAGTGGAACGAAAGGCCTTCCATGGTTCGCCGCGCGCTCTTCCAGATGTATCCTGAGGACCGCCGCCGCACCTGCGGAAGCCGCGTCCTGTGGCGGGGGCCTGACGACCTGGGCGTCAAGGCCTGGTGGGGTTGGGACGGCGAGGCGCTCTGTGTGGCGGCGGAAGTTGCCGATGACCAACATTTCAACACCCAGACCGGCGGCATGATCTGGAACGGCGACGCCTTGCAGGTCGGGATCGCCCTGTCCACGAACGTCCACTGGAATCTCGGGCTGGCCCTGACCGCCAACGGCGCGGTCTTTCACCAGTTCGAAGGCGAAGGCGATGCGCTGCCGAAGGCCGCCGGCTACGCCGCGGTGCGGGATGCCGCCGCCCGGATCACCCGCTACGAACTGCGCCTGCCGCTGGCCGATCTCGGGCTGAAACCGGACGAGGAGTTCGGCTTCAACGCGGTCGTTCTGGACGACGACGACGGCAACGGATCCCGTTACTGGTTCCAGTTGGCGTCCGGGCTGAGCGGCCGGAAGCCAAAAAGCCCGCCGCCCTGGCGGGAGTATCCGCGGTTTGAGATGGGGAAGTAGAGGCTCCTGCCCGCCGCCGTTCCCGATTCCGACCGATCGAGGGCGAGACGGCATGGTTCATCTGCCCGTCATCAGGGCATGCCCAGGGCATCCGCAGGGGTTGATAACGGCGTGTGAGCCTGTTAAATTCAACTCTTCCAGTGTAACGTTGGCGATCTGCCTTTCCGAAAGACGTCGCGGCGTATGCAGTGAATCGGATCCGGCGCGGGTATGAGCCGGCCGGAAGCAGTCGAAGGGAGAAATCGATGACAATAGAGAAACCGGACGGCAGGCGTTTGGCCGGGGTTGCGGCGGCGCTCCTGCCGGCATGCGTTGCCGGCGCGCTTGCCGCCGGCGACGCCGAGGCGCGGTTCGGGGGATCGGGCAAGGCCGATCCCATCCGGGTTGCCAACGTGAAGTTCGAGGCCGGCGATGACAAGGGCGCGGGAACGATTGCCCTTGATCTGGCGTGGAACTGGTCGTGGCGCGCGGCATGGGAAGTGGACGCGGCGCAGCACGGCGGCGGGGGCGCTCTCAAGCTGGAGAATTGGGACGCCGCGTGGATCTTCGTGAAATACCGCAAGCCCGGCGCCGAAAACTGGTCGCACGCCACGCTCGACCCGGACGCGTCGCGCCACACCGCGCCCGCCGGAACGAAGCTGGACGTCGGTCTCGCGGACGAAGCGGGGGACGGCGCCGGCGCCGGCGTTCGGCGCGGGCTCGGCGTGTTCGTCTACCGCGCAGTCCCTGGCAGCGGCGCCAACGATTGGCGCGGGCTGAAGCTGCGCTGGCTCAGGGCGGCTGACGGGTTGGACGAGTCCGGGAGGGTGGTCGTCGCGGGCGAAACACCGCGCGCCGCGCCGGCCGCGAACAAGAAGCCGCCGCGTGACGAGATTGACATGCTTTCGTCTCCCGACGACAACTCGCTTTTTGAAGTCCTGCAGGAAGCGGACGCCAAACAGGCGGCGGCCGGAGGGAGCACGAAAGGCACTGTCGAAATCCAGGTGTTCGCCCTTCGGATGGTCTACGTCCCGCAGTGCGCCTTCTGGGCCGGCGACGGCACGACCAACGCGATCGCCGGCCAGTTTTCGGCGGGCGACTCCAGGGAACCTATCCGGATCGAGAGCGAGGCGGCGCTGACCCTGGGCGGCGCGGACAGGAAGAACCTGGGTAACTGGGACAACGTGTTTACCACGGATGATTTCTCGAGCAGCCAGACACGGATCCTGCCGGCTGTGTTTCCGAAAGGGTTCGCGGCGCTCTACTGCATGAGGCAGGAGATCACCTGCGGCGAGATGACGGCGTTCCTGAACACGCTGAACAGCGCACAACAGGCGGCCATGAAGGATTTCATGGGCGAGACGGGAAGCGAAAGGGGAATCACCCTCAAGGGTTCCGGACTTCTCGCGAAATACGAGACCGACGAGCCGCAGGCCGTGTGCAGCGGCATCGCGTGGCGCGAGGCGCTGGCGTTCAGCGCCTGGGCCGGGCTGCGGCCGATGACGGAGCTGGAATTCGAAAAGGCCTGTCGCGGGCCGCTCAAACCGGTGCCGGACGAGTATGCGTGGGGAACGGCCACGACCAACACCGCTGCCGGCAGCGATCGTGAGCGCGCGGGTGCCTCGTACTGGGGCATCCTGGATTTGACCGGCAACCTTATCGAAAACACGGTGGCCGTGGGCGACCCGATCGGCAGGCAGTTTGACGGCACACACGGCGAAGGCCGGGTTGGCGATTTGAGCGAGTGGGATGAATTCGGCGGCTGTTTCAAGAACGTGAACCGGCCGGATATTCTGGCCGGACTGCCGGGATGGTGGATGCTCGGGGGGGGGATGCTCTGGCGCGGCGTTCCAAACCAGTTGGCCGTCATGCGGGTTTCGGATCGAAGCAGTCTCACCTTTATCGATTACAGAAGGGCGCGTCCTACGCCTTGCGGGTTCCGGGCGGTTCGTTCGGTTGGCGCTGGCCGGGCTCAGACCGCGGCCAGTGAAGGCGCCTCACAGGCGGACCGTTTGCAGAGCCTTTTCAATGAACAGGTACGCATCGCGAACGTAACGATGCTGTCGGGCGCCGGGAAGACCGCCGCCATCAAGTTCGATGTCGCCTGGGACGACTCCTGGCGTAACTCAACCAACTATGACGCTGCCTGGGTCTTCTTCAAGGCCAGGCCATCCGGTGCCGCTAACTGGGTACATGTGAAGTTGCTGGCGGACAAAGTGCTGAACCCGACCGGGTATGCCCAGGAGAGCGGAACAAAGTTGGATGTTGTCGTCCCGGCCGGCCCCGACGGCTTCACAGGTGTCTTCCTCCAGCGCGCCGAGCCGGGCGCCGGCCCGCTATCCGCGAAAGGCGTCACAGTGCTGTGCGAAGCTCCGCCACTGAACACTGAAAACCGAACACTGAATACTCCCCTGTGCGCCCTGGCCATCGAAATGGTCCATGTCCCCGAAGGTCCCTTCTTCCTCGGCTCGGGCGGGACGGAGGAGAACCGCTTCTACCAGTACACGGATGGAAGCCAGGATACACTTCCGTATCGGGTGGCGGACGCAGGTCCGATCCCGACCGGGCCGCAGGACGGCCGGTTGTGGGCCACGGGGGTCCAGCCGGACGGATCGGACGCGGGCGAGATCCCGGCGGCTTTCCCCAACGGGTTCCGAGCGTTCTACTGCATGAAGTACCAGCTCAAGCACGGACAGTTCGCCGGGTTCCTGGGCATGCAGTCGGAGGTGCGTTCCTTCTATCACGCCTGGCGGGCGGGGAATGGTGTGGCTCTCGCCAAGGTGGGCTGGGCGTTCCTGCAGGGGCCGACGTGGGCGCAAAGCGCCGCGTTTGGCGCCTGGGCGGGGCTGCGTCCGATGACGGAACTTGAGTTCGAGAAGGCGTGGCGCGGGCCGCGCAAACCGGTTCCCGACGAAATCGGGCCCGGGTACTGGGGCATTCGCGAACTCGCTTCGGATGGACTGGTCCAGCGCATGGTGTCGGTGGGCCGGCCGGAGGGACTGCAGTTTGCCGGCACGCATGGCGGAGGGGCGACGTCCCTGCCGAAGGACTGGCCGCAAGGCCCGTCGGCGTCCATCGCACAACGCGGGGACGATTGGGAGGTGAGACCGGGGCACGGGGATGGCTTCGCGGGAACAAGGCCCTCCATCCGGCGCAGGGTCTTTACGGAAGGCGATACCGACAATTGGCGCGGCGTCCGCACGGCGCCCGCCTTGGCGGCGGCTGCCAAGCCGGCAACCGGGGGCGCCGGGTTCAAGCTCGAACTGGAACCGCTGCCGGCCATGGGCGACCAGGATGTCGCCATCTTTCATCTTGCCGGGAAGTTTCATAATGCCGGAGATCAGGCGCTGCCGGTGGAGTTGAACTCGCCGCTGCCGGATGCCTGTTTCCCGGAGGGGGCCGCGTCGCGCGCCTTCACGGCGGCGCCGAAGAGCGCGACGGAATTCAAGATCCTGACCGTGTTGACACGCCAGACCGCGCGCGCCGTCCGCCGGGTCCAATCCATTCCGGTGTCGGTCAGGAAGAAGGACGGCGAGGTGCTGGCCGAGACCACGGTCAAGCTGCAGTTGAGCGATCCCTTGCAGGAGAAGACGGCGGTCATCGGCACCTTCGACGGCGGCAAGGTGACGTTGCGCGTGGGCAACAGCGCCGGCCAGATCGAGACGGTGACCATCGAGGTCCAGCCGCCGCCGGAGCTGGTCATGGCGGAGACGCACCGGAGTGTTGATGTCCCCGCGGGGGGGGCCGTCGAGGCGCAGTTCACGGCCACCCGCCGGGATGCCTCTGTCGTCGAGGGTTTCTACGCCATGCCCTATCGCGTTGTTCCTGCGAACGGCGCGCCGCAGGCCGGCTCGATCGTCGCCGAGGTGCGCGCGCAGTCGCGTTGGTGGGTGAGCCGGCGCGAGGTCAAAACCGGACCCGCGGTGGAGGCCGGCGGCGATCTGCCGATGGGCGGCGCCGATGATGTGGATCTCGGCGCGGCGGGGCTTGAAACGCCGAAGGCGAGTCCCGAGGAGACGGCCTGGGATGTGGATCCCGCGGGAGTGTTCAGGTCGGGAGGTCCGCCACAGGGCTGGCAGGCGGTCACGCACGGGGCGAGTCTGTGGCCGGGGCGGCTGAAGCCGCCGCCCGCGGGGCGGACGATCGTCTTGGCCGCGACGCGCGTGGTCTCGCCGGCGGATCGCGACGCGATCCTCAAACTTGGACTTGAGACTGACGGCTGGACATGGCTGGACAACACCGTGATGGCGAGCATAGACACCGGCTCGAGCCCGGGATACTACCCGCCCCCCATGCGGATCTGGATCAATGGCGATCTGGTACGCGATTCGCGGCCCGGAGCGAAACCGCCGGCGGCCAGGTCCATCCCGTTGAAGAAAGGCGCCAACACCCTGCTGATGCAATTCGAGACGGGACCGGACGCCAAGGGGCAGGCACCGAACGTGTTCGCGCTGTTCCACGATGCGAAGGACGGCGCGCCGATCCTGGACCTGACGTTTGACATGGAGGTGAAGCCATGAACATGATTCGTCCAAGGTTGCCGGCCCTGGTCGGCGCTCTTCTGCTTGTTGCCGGCACGGCAGGCGCCAACTTCGATCCGCAGGTTCCCATCACCAACGTGACGGTCATCGCGCGCGACGGGAAGACCGCAACGATCCGGTTCGATGTCGCCTGGGGCGATTCATGGCGGAACGACGTCAATCACGACGCGGCCTGGGTGTTCTTCAAGGTGCGGGCCGACGCGCAGTCGGAATGGCAACACGTGCGGCTGGCCGCGGACCCGCCTCCGCACGGAAGCTCCGGCGCGGCGCATCGCACGCTGAATCCGACCGGCTATGGCCAGGAGGAGATCGTCCTCCCGCCGCCGCGGAAGGAGGTTCGTCTGCCATACTACCTCCCGGGCCGGGCGGATTGGGGCAAACCGGGAAGCGTGGAACGCGGTCGTGAATTCTTCTTCGCGGTTGACGACCGCGACACGGCGCTGGAATTTGTTGTGCCGGGCGGCGCCGACGGGTTCACGGGGGTATTCCTGAGACGCGCCGGGAAGGGTGTCGGGTCGGTGAGCGCTCATGCCGTGACGGTCGTGTGGGACGTGGCGGCCTGCAACGGGATTTCGGATCCCGTCAAGGCGGAGGTGCGGGCTTTCGGATTGCAGATGGTGTACGTGCCCGATGGCGCATTCTACCTGGGGTCCGGCGGCACGGAGCCGAACGCGTTCTACGCGTACACGGAGGACCATCAGAACGCTCCGGCGTACCTGGTGACCGGCGCCGGAGCAATCCCGACGGGCAAGAAGCAGGGCCGGCTCTGGGCGCGCAACGCCGCTCAGCCGGAGGATGGCGGCGAGATTCCCGCCTCGTTTCCCAACGGTTATGGCGCCTTCTACTGCATGAAGCAGCACATCACGTCCCGGCAATACGCCTGGTTCCTGGAGACCATCCCCGTCGCGCAAGCTGAAGAGCGATGGAACACCTCCGCCAAGTGGATTCGGGGGGTTGCTTACACCGGCCGCTGTCACACCCAGGTTTTGCGGACGGGTACGGCTCCAAACTACAAGTATGGACACCAGTCCGGTGATCCCCGGTGCGGGGCAGGGTGCTTCGGCATGTCCTGGCCGGACGGCGCGGCTTTTGCGGCTTGGGCGGGACTGCGGCCAATGACCGAACTGGAGGTCGAGAAAGCCGTGCGCGGACCGCGCCTGCCCCTGGCCGACGAATGTTGCGCGAGCTACTGGGGCATCGAACCGTTCAGCACCGCGGCATGGCATGCTTTCAAGGGTTGGCACCCCCAGGGCGAACAGGCGGTGACGGTTGCCAACGGCAGGGGACGCGGGTTCAAGGGGACGCACGGCAACGGGACCGCCGTTCTGCCGGCGGACTGGCCGCAGGCGGATGCGGTCGGCGCGGGATTCCGCTGCACGCATTACCGGTACACCGACGTTGATCTGGCGCGCACGCTGCTGTCCGACCGGCTTCTGGCCGACGCCGCGGACCCGCGCCGCCTCATGTCGTACAAGATGCGCGCCGTGCGGACAGCGCCGAGGGAGCGGTGATCAGTCGGCGGTGAACGGTCTGACCCGTCCGACCGGTCCGACAAGCCGACGGGACACGCGCAATGGACAGACAACCCAACAGAGAAACCATGAGCGCGTTCCGGCCGGCGCGGTTTGCGGTGGCGGCGTGGCTGGCGGGCGCGGCAGGCGTGTGGGCCGCGGAAACCGCCGGAGTCGGGGTGAACGATCCCACGGCCCGGTTCCGCGGGCCGCCGACCTACGATTTCGGCGTGACGAACGTGAAGTGGGAAGCCGCCACGCCGGAGTACAGCTACGTGACGTTCGACCTGCATTGGTCGTTCTCCTGGCGTGCCAAGTGGACGGAGCCGGCCGAGAAGAACGTGACCGGCAAGCCACTGGAGGTCGAGAACTGGGACGCGGCCTGGGTGTTCGTCAAGTTCCTGCCTGACAAGGACTCCGAAGAGGCGCAGGAGCGCAACCACTGGCTCCACGCGACGCTCGACAAGGACCCGGCCGATCACGTGATGCCCGCCGGCGCCACGAACAGCGTGAAGTTTTCCGACGACGGCACTCGCGGCATGGGCGTGTTCATCTATCGCGATGCGGTCGGGCACGGCGTGAACGACTGGAAGGGGATCAAGCTTCGCTGGCTGCATGGTGCTGACAAAGTTGATCCGGCGAAGGCCGCCGTGCAGGCGCACGCGATCGCGATGGTGTACGTTCCGGAAGGTCCGTTCAAGGTGGGAGTAGTCGCCAAGTCGGGCTACTCGCCCTTCTCGGACGGCGCGGACGTGTCCATCACGCGGTATGACGGGGAACAGAGCTTTCACGAGATACCGGAAGCCCTTCGCAACGCCATTGAGACGACCACCAGCAAGGACGGGGGGCCGTACTTGCAGTGGGATGTCAGGCCGGTCTCGTCCAGCCTGACGGACGGCAGGTGGCGTGGCGGCCCCACGATCCCGTTCCTGCTGGACGCGGAGTGGAACGCGCCGGTGGCGTCAGGGCCGCGGGCGCGGCGAGTTGGTCCGGTTGCCCGCCAGATCTGGAGCACGCTCAATTTCAGCGAGCGGGGGGGTGGGGGCGGCGGGTTTGGGAGCCAGATCGGGGGGACCGCGCCGCTTTCCGACGAGTTTCCCACGGGTTATGACGCCTTCTACTGCATGAAGTACGAGCTGACGCAGGGACAGTACGCGGAGTTTCTCAACTCGCTGCCGCCCGATGTCGCCGCCGGCCGGGCTTTTGTCGGCGGCGAAGTGAGCTCCGACGCGGGGATGAACCGGAACGAAGCGAAGCTGGATCTCGGCCAGGGGCGGGGTGCCGTAACGCTGGTCGAGAACGGCGGCCACACCATTTACTGTCTTTCCGATCTCGCGAGCAGTGCCGGGGCGCCGGCGCCGGGCATGAGGCCGGGCGAAGAGCCGGAGAAGAAGAAAGACGCCATGGACGATTTGCTGTCGGATACGTTTGACGAGAAGAGAGGGAGCGCGAAAGGCGCGGCGCCGCCGCCGCGGCCCGTTTATGTGGCGCGCTGCCCGTTCCGCCGGATTCCGGGCGTCACCGGCGCGGACACGCGCGCCTACGCCGTGTGGGCAGGGCTGCGGCCGATGACGCAACTGGAAGAGGTCAAGGCCGGCGTGGGCGCGCGCGATCCGGCCGCGCCGCCCGACTGGGCGCCGCCGAAGAACCTCAAAGGGGATATGAAGCTGCTGGATGTCGGCTTGCCCACCGAGCGATACCTCAGCGGCAATTCCGAGTACGGCCACAATATGGCCATGAGGGTAGGGTGCCGGTCCACGCCCACCAGCGATCGCGGCGAAGCCATGGCCACGTACTGGGGCGTTTCGGAAGGGGGCGGCCCCGCCGTCGGGATGGCTTTCCGCAAGTTCCGCGGCACGCATGGCAACGGAGCAACATCGGCTGGAACGCCGGGCGCCCCGGTCAAGCGGTTTCTCGCTCCGTTCAAGGATGGACCCGAAGATTGGCCGGACTGGGGCGCGTACATCGGCGGGCATTTCGTGGGCGGATCCTGCCGGCTTGTGGTTTCCGCGGACAACCGCCTACGCTCGGAAGCTACGGCGCGTCAAGACCGGATCAAGAAGCCCGCCGCCGAAGCGGTCTTGCCCGAGTTCAAGCGCAAACGGGGGGCGCAGTTCCCGCCGGCCGATGCGCGCCGGGACGACATTCCGCGGGTGGCGAACGTCAAGGTCGAGCCCGGGAAGGACTACAGCACCGTGTCGTTCGATCTCTCCTGGAAAAACTCCTGGCGCGGGAAGTGGGTGGAGCCGGCGGAGAAGAACGTCACCGGCAAGCCGCTAACCGTCGAGAGCTGGGACGCGGCCTGGGTGATCGTTAAGTTCCGGCCCGTCGGCGCCAGGGATGAGGTGCCGGCCATGCTGGCGGCGGCGAAGAAAGACCACCAGGCCCCGGCCGGCGCCGAGTTGAACGTCGGACTGACCGACGACGGGCGCCAGGCCGCCGGCGTGTTCATCTGCAGGAGCGCGGCCGGCGTTGGGGCGAACGAGTTCAACGGCGTCAAGTTGCGATGGAGCCACGGTGCGGCCGTTGACCCGACCAAGGGCGAAGTGAAGGTCCATGCGATCGCCATGGTTTATATCCCCGAGGGGCCGTTCGCCTCCCGCAGTCCGTGGGGCCACCCGCTGAAAATCATCACGACCCCCGACGCCACGCATCCGGACGGATATCTGGACTCCGGAACAAACGCCAGGCCGGTCAATGCGGAGTGGCCGAACGGGTTTGCCGGGTTCTACTGCATGAAGTATTCGATCAGCCAGGGGCAGTATGCCGAGATGCTCAATTCCACGCCGTCGGGGAGTTTCCACGTGGCCAGGCGCTACGGCGCGCTGGCGCACAACAACGCACGGCGCTGGCATCCTGCGTACTACGGTTTCAACGGCTACACCATCACAACCAACGCCGCGGGCCTGTTCCGCGCTGACGTGCCGGACCGGATGTGCCCGCTGCTCACGGAGCCCGACATCGCCGGCTTCATCGTATGGGCGGGGCTTCGGCCCATGACGGACCTCGAGTACGAGAAGGCCTGCCGCGGCCCGCGCGCCGTGGCCGGCGGCAGGGATGCCTGGACGCCGGCGACTTGCGGCCCCGCGGCGGGACTGGACAAGTCCGTGCTCGAGGCGCCTTCAGCGGTCGGCACCGGCCCGTCGTACTGGGGCATCCGCGAGTTGAGTTTGAGCGGCTGTGTGCAGGAATGGGCGCCTGTTGTGTCGAGCGCCTGGGGTTGGGGCAAGAAATATCTGGGAACACACGGCACCGGCGCCATGGCGGATCCGGACGATTGGCCCTGGGGCTGGTTTGCGGACTATTACTATGGCGGCATCTGGCGCGCTCCCGGGTATGGGACAGTCGGCCATTGGGTCAGCGCCGACGAATGCGACATCACCCCCTGGGAGACCATGGACGGCGAACGGTGCGGCCGCTACGGAGTGCGAGCGGTACGCACGGCGGCCGCGGAGGGCGCGGGTGGTCCGCTGGCGCTCGACGAGTTTCCGAGCCTGGCCGGGGCCGATGTGGCCGTGTTCAACATCAGCGGCAGCTTCAGGAATGACGGCGATGCCCCGCTGAAGGTCGAATTGTCGCTGCCGCTGCCGGCCGCCTGTTTCCCCCAGGGCGCCGCCTCGCGCGCCTTCACGGCCGCGCCCAAGGCCGCGACGCCGTTCCGGATTCCCGTGGTGGTAACCAGCCTGGCCGCCAGGGAGGCGCTGGGCGGCAAGAAAACCATGCCTGTGCAGGTTCAGGGCCCGGGCGGCAAGGCGCTGGCCGAGCGTCGGGTCCCGCTGCAGATGGGAGGGCGGGATCGCCAGGGTTCGGTCATCCAGTCGCTCGAGGGAGGGAAGATCGAATTGAGCGTGAAGAACGCCACGGACAACCCTCTGTCATTGGCCTTTGATATGCCGTCGATCCCGGCCGTGAAGATAGGCGTGTCTGGCCGGTCGCTGGCGGTTGCGGCGGGCGCCGATGGCGTGGCGGCGTTTCCCGTCCCGCGTCAGGCGTTTCCGAAAGAGGGGCCCTGCGCCATCCCGTATATCGTGACGGTGGGCGGCCTGTCAGCCGTACCGGGACAGGCAGGCGTGAAACTGGCCGGCGCGGTGGAAGCAGACCTGCGCCAGCAAACGCGTTGGTGGGTTACGATAAGAGAGAAGACCGGGCCGAAGGCGGGCGGCATGGACGTGGGCGGCAACGTCCTGGCCGAGGTGGGCGAAATCGCAGGGCTGGACGACGTTGCCGGCGGGGACAGCGAGGTCTTCAAGGCGGCCGCTCCGCCTGCCGGCTGGAGACGGATGACCTGCGGCGGGAACCTGGGCCTGGGAACCGACGACACGGTGGCCACGCACGACTCGACGGTGGTGGCCGCCACCCGCGTGGAGGCGCCGTCCGACCGCGAGGCGGTCCTGAGCCTGTCCCGTCCCGCGCTGCGCTTCAAGTTGCGGGCCTGGGTCAACGATGCGCTCGTGTACGAGCAGGTTCCGGCCCTGCCGAGTGGCGAGCCCGCGGCGGCCAACCCGACCGCCAGGCCGTTCCGCCTGCGCAAGGGGCCGAACACGCTGGTGGTGGAGTGTCTGTCCCAGGAGGATGCGCCCGCGACGCCCGGCGCGATTACTGTGGAGTTCCGCGATCCGAAGAGCGACGCGAAGCAGAGCGACCTGATCTTCGATATGGAATCGGGCGGGCGGGGGGCAAAATAGCCCAAAGGCCGGAAGAAACCCTTAACAGCAGCGGAGTCTGACCCGTCAGACGTGTCCGACCGGTCAGACAGGTCCGACGAAACGAGCAAACCCAAATGAGAACGACACCACATAGACTGAACGTGGTTCCAGTACTGTTGCTGGCCGGCTCGGCACTCGCCGGCGAAAACGATCCCTCGGCCCGCTTCCGCGGGCCGTTGACCTACGATTTCGCCGTGACGAACGTGAAGTGGGAGGCGGCAACGCCGGAATACAGCTATGTGACCTTTGATCTCCACTGGTCGTACTCCTGGCGGGTGAAGTGGACGGAGCCGGCCAAGACGAGCGCGACGGGCAAGGACATGGAGGTGGAGAACTGGGATGCGGCCTGGGTGTTCGTGAAGTTCCTGCCGGAGAAAGACACAAAGGCGGCCATCGAGCGCAACCATTGGCGGCACGCGACGCTCGACACCGACTTTGCGCATCACGTGATGCCGGCCGGGGTGACGAACACGGTCGGACTCACGATGGACGGCAAGCGCGGACTCGGCGTCTACCTCTTTAGGGACCGAATCGGCCACGGCGTCAACGACTGGAAAGGCATCAAGCTGCGCTGGAATCACGGCACGGATCAGGTGGACCCCGCCAAGGCGAAGGTCAAGGCGCACGCGATCGCCATGGTGTATGTGCCCGAGGGTCCCTTCCGCGTCGGGTCCGGTTCGGCGACGCACATCCCCGAGTTTCTGGACGGCCCCACTTTGCCGGTGAGCGGCACCAGAGGGTATCCCACCGCAAGCCTTACGGACGGATCCTGGCGCGGCGGCCCGGTGATTCCGTTCCTGCTGGATGCGGAATGGAGCGGCCCGGCTTCGCCTGAAGGCTTCGCCGCGGCAAGCCCGGCAAAGGACGGGAGCCGCGCGCGCCGCATCGGGCCGGTCGCCGGCCAGCTCTGGGGAACGCTGACGTATATCGAGCGGATGTTCCCCGGCAGCTCGGTCGGCCGGGCCGGCGTATTGAACGACGAGTATCCGACCGGCTATGAGGCTTTCCACTTCATGAAGTATCCGCTGACGCAGGGACAGTATGCCGATTTCCTCAACTCGCTCCCGCCGGATGTGGCCGCCGCGCGCGCGTATTCCGAGAAGGTGGACGGAAGGGATCCCGAGGGCGGCTCGGCCGGCACCGAACACGTCAAACTGAATCTCGGCCCCGGCTATCAGCCCGTCATCCAGGAGCCGGACGGTCATACCATTTATTCTTCGGCCGACCTGCCGGAGAGACCCGCGAGCCTGGATGATGCGGGAAGCACTCCGGGCAAGGGGCCTGGAGATGGCATGGACACGCTGCTGACGGACGTGCTGGACGGAGCGAAAGAGAAGAAACCCCAGGCGCCGCCGGTCTACACGGCCCGCGTGCCCTTCCGCCGATGCAACTACCTCTCCACCCCGGACTGCTTCTCGTATGCGGTCTGGGCGGGACTTCGGCCGACGACGGAGCTGGAGTACGAGAAGGCTTGCCGCGGAGTCCGCCGCCCGGCGCCTAACGAGTTGGTGTTCGGCTCGACCAACAAACTTGGCCAGGCCGGCGGCGGCTCGAACGCACGCCTGCTGGATGCCGGCCGTCCGACGGAGCGCTTTGCAGGGGGAGCAGCCAACGGCAACTATTTCGGAGCGGCGCGGGTCGGGTGGTCCGCCACCCCCGACAGTGACCGGGAAACCGCGGCCGCGTCCTACTGGGGCATCCTGGAGCTATTCGACGCGCATGTCATTTCGGTTGGAAGCGCCAACAGGAAGTGGCGGGCGTTCAGCGGCACGCCGGGCGACGGCCGCGCGCCGGCCGGACAGGCCGGCGCCCCTGCCACGCGCAAGAACGGCCCCGTGTTCGACACGACGCCGGCCGACTGGCCGGGCCCCGTGCAGTGCGGAATGAAGGGCGTATCCCTTTCGGGCAGGGACCTCGACGACCGGGGGTGGATCGGTGGTGAGCACATGGGTGGCTCCCGCCACGCTGGCAACTCCTGCCGGCTGGCAGGCCCGCGAACCACGCCATGCCCCGTCCCCCGCCCCGGGACCGCCGACGAGGCGGCCGGGCCGCCGCCGTCAGGCCGCCCGGCCGGGCCTGAGTCGGCAAAGGCACAGGCCGCCCCCGGGGCATCCGACACCGTCAAAGTCACGAACATCAAGTGGGCAGCCGGAACCATGGAGTACAGCACGGTGACATTCGATCTGGCATGGGACAATTCCTGGCGGGCGGCGTGGACGGAACCGGCGGAGGCGAATGTCACCGGGAAACCCCTCAAGCTCGAGAGCTGGGACGCGGCGTGGGTGTTCGTGAAATTCCGTCCGGCCGGCGTCCGGGACGATGCGCATGCCACGCTTGCGCCCGACGCCGGCGATCACAAAGTGCCCGAGGGCGCGACGCTGGACGTGGGGCTCAGCGACGATGGCGAGCGCGGCGTCGGAGCGTTCATCTACCGGAAGAACGCGGGGCGCGGACCGATGGACCTCCGGAACGTGTCGTTGCGGTGGCAACATGCGGCCGACAAGATCGAACCATCCGGGGCCAGGTTGACGGTTCACGCCATTGAAGTCGTGTATGTGCCGCAGGGGCCGTTCGCGTCGCAAAGCCCCTGGGGCCGACCGTTGACCGTGATCAGTCACGATGATGCCACGCGGCCCGGCGGGTATGCCGGCAATACGAACGAGATCCCGCGGGAAGTCTCCTGGCCCAACGGCTACGCCGCCTTCTACTGCATGAAGCACGCGATCAGCCAGGGGCAGTACGCCGCCCTGCTCAACTCGGTGGCGTCGGATCCGGCCGCCGCCGATTACAACGGCGGACGCTACAGCGCGCTGGCGAACGGGAATCCGCGCCGCTACAACGGCGTGCTGTACAACGTCAACGGTTTCAGCATCAAGTACAGCGCGGACGAAAAGCGCTACACGGCGGATGTGCCGGACCGGCCGTGCAACATGCTCTCCTGGCCGGATATCCTGTCCTACACCGCGTGGGCGGCGCTGCGTCCGCCGACCTGCCCCGAATACGAGAAGGCATGCCGCGGCCCGCGCAAAGTGGCGGAGGACGGAGACGCCTGGACCGCCGCAACCTGCGCGCCGGCGCCGGCGCTCGGCCTGACCGGCGGTCGGACCTACGGCAGTTATGGTCCGTCGTACTGGGGCATCCAGGGGCTGAGCCTGAGCGGAAACCTTCTGGAGTGGCCGGGGCTGGTCCACAACGCGCGCAGGATCGGCCTCTCGTTCTCCGGGTCGCATGGCAACGGCAGCCCGTGGGCGCCGGACGACTGGCCCTGGTCCGGCTTCGGCGACGGCATCGGGATGGGCATGTTTCACGGGATGGGAAACATCGGCATCTGGGTCGATCCGTCCGCGCTCGACGCTGTCCATCCGCGGTGGGAGAACATGGACTCGGATCGGACCGGCCGCTTCGGCGCGCGGGCCGTGCGCACGGCCGCCGGCGGGTCCGGGAAGGACGCGCCGTTGAAGGTCGATGCCCTGCCGAACCTGGCCGGGTACGACCTGGCTATCGCGAACCTGTCGGGCCGGTTCCAGAACGACGGCGACCAACCGCTGAAGGTCGAGCTGGTTGCGGCGTTGCCCGCCGACTGTTTCCCGCAGGGGCCCGCCTCGCGCGGCTTTACGGCAGGGCCGAAGACGGCGGCGCCGTTCAAGGTGCCCGTGGTGTTCACCAGCGCGAACGTGAAGGCGGCGGTGCGCCGGGCAGGAGCGATGTTCCTGCCCCTGAAAATCCAGGGCCCCGGCGGCGAGGTGCTGGCCGAAGGCTCCGTCCGTTTGCAGATGGAGACGACGGAACGGCCGCCCATGGTCGTCCAGTCGCTCGACGGAGGCAAGATCGACCTGAACGTTAAGAACGCGACGGAGAATCCGTTGACGCTGATGTTCGAAATGTCGCCGCCGTCGGCGGTACGGCTCGGCGAGAGCAAGCAGAGCATCACCATCGCGGCCGGCAGCGCTGGCGTGGTGGCGTTCCCGGCACCTCGTCAGTGGTTCCCGCAAGAGGGGCCGTGCCGGATTCCGTACCGCGTGACCGTCGGAAGCGGCGCGGCGCTGGCCGGCGAGGCGGCCGTCGAGCTGCGGACGCAGACGCGCTGGTGGCTGACCAGGCGCGTCAAGACCGGGCCGAAGATGGGGGAAGGTGACGTCGATCTTGGCGGGCTGGAGGGCGCCTTTTCCGAGGCCGGCGACGTCTTCACCCTCGCCGCGCCTTCGAAGGGGTGGAAAGCCGTGACCTGCGGGTCGGCGGTCACGCTCGGGGATGCCGGGCCGTTGCCGTCGCGGGAGTCCAAGGCCATAGGGGCGACACGCGCGATCGCGCCCGGCGACGTAAACGCGGTCGTCGAAGTGCGCGCGGTCAGCGCGGCCGGCAAGGAAATCCCGCTGAACCCGACGGAGAAGGGCGAGATACCGTTCTTCATCAGCGTCTGGGTCAACGACAAGCTGGCGTTCGACTCGCGTTTGCCGGAGCAGGGACGCGCCAAGCCCTGCCGCCTCCGTAAGGGCGCAAACGCCCTGGTGGTGGAGTGGCAGTCGAACGCGGACGGCGAAACCGCGGGCGAGAACGTCCGGGTGCAATTCAACGACGCCAAGACCGGCACGCCGCTGCCCGACCTGTTTTTCGACATGGAGGAAAAATGACCGGAAAGACAGCGAATCTGTCGCGAGGAAACGCGCAAGGCCGGCGTTGACGCGACGAAGCTCCCGCCCGCGGGATTCGTGGTCAAGACCGCGAACAATCGCGTCTATCTCGTGTTGGACTCTCTTTTGACTATGCAAAGACGGAGAGTGAAGTTGTGTTCGTGACAGATTTCGGAATTGGCGGAGGAACCGGAACGCGCGGGGCTCGGCTGCAGCGGGGGGCGCTCCAGAAGATTGATGCCCGGGCAGGGCGAGATGATGAACATGCGTAAACGTCAGGCTTCCGAGTCGCGGAGCTTTCCCGACGCGCGCACCGGCGCGCCGGTGCGGCAGGTGACCAGTCATCCCTCGATCCACCATCACCCGTTCTACTACCTGCCGGCGTACGACGACGCGATGACGCGGCTCTTCTTCGTTTCGCACCGGACCGGGCGGCCCGAGATCTGGTGCGAGATCCGCGCCACCGGCGAGCTGCGGCAACTGACCGATCAACCGGATCTGGGCGAATGGTCGGCGCATCCCTCGCATGACGGACGGCACGTGTATTACGTGGCCGGGAGTGTTGCGCGTCGCGTGTCGTGCGACGACGGAGGCGTCGATCGCCTGGCGGACTTCGGGCCCTTGGCCGGCCGCGAGGCCGGCATGGTGGGCGCGGCCATGGGCACAACCGCCCTCAGCCACGACGACCGCTACTGGGCCGTGCCGGTGAAACTGGGGAAACGCTTCCGGCTTGTCGTTATTGACACCGCAAGCGGCGCGCAAGAGACCATCCTCGAAGCGGACACCATCGGCCACCCGGAGTTCCATCCCTCCGACAATAACCTGCTGCGCTACGCCGGATCCTACAGGCAGCGCATCTGGGTCATCAACCGCGACGGCTCCGGAAACCGCCTGGTCTACGAGCGCAAAGCGCTCGCCACGCCGGGCCGGTACGAGTGGATCGTGCACGAGACGTGGAATCCCGGAAGAATGTGGCGAAAAGGCGCCTCCCTGACACCTGACACCCGACACCTGACACCTGAAATTATCACCGCCAACTGGCCGCGCGGGTGTATCGGCATCGACATCTATACCGGCGCCGTGCGGCCGGTGTGTTCGTTCAACGCGTGGCACCCGAGCATCAACCGCCAGGGCACGCTGATGTGCGCCGACACGACCTTTCCCGACGTCGGACTGCAACTCTTCGATCCGAGCGATGGGGTGGGATCTCCTCGGACGCTTTGTTTCCCGGAAGCCACCAATGAGGGCAAGCACTGGAATACGGACCATTGCCCCTATGACGACGAAGACTACCGGCAGGGCAAGTGGAAGGTCTATGCCCCGCAGCACACCCACCCGCATCCGGCGTTTTCCCCGGACGGCCGGTTCGTGGTCTTCACCTCCGATCGCACGGGGCACAGCCAGGTGTACGAAGTGGAAATACCAGAACCGCACAAGGAGAAACACGCATGAGGAACTGGCAAGAACATCCGTGGATGGGCGTCTTCGCCGCCACGTTGTGTCCGTTTCACGAAGACGAATCGCTCGATGAAGCCGGGCTCCGCGCCTACATCCGCGAGCTGGCCGCCGTCCCCGGCCTCAAGGGACTGGTCCCGAACGGTCACACCGGAGAGATCATGAGCCTGCGCGAGAAGGAGCGCGCGGAGGTCACACGGATCGTGGCCGAGGAGGTGAAGAAGAGCGGCGCGCGGCTGAAGGGCATCAGCGGTGTCTGCGGCGAGGGGAGCCTGTCGGCCATTGACCATGCCATCGCGGCGAAGGAGGCCGGCGCCGATGCCATTCTCCTGATGCCGCCGCATCACTGGCTGCGCTTCGGGCGCACGAGCGCGGAGGCGGTCGGGTTCATCGCCGACGTGGCCGAGGGAGCCGGCATCGATATCGTCATCCACCAGTATCCGGCCTGGACCAAGGCCGGCTATGCGCTTAATGAAATGCTGGAGATGGCGAAGATCCCCCGGGTGAAGTGCATCAAGATGGGCACGCGCGACATGGCGCGCTGGCTCTGGGACTACGAGCAGCTCAAGGCCGCGCGGCCGGACCTCAGTATCATCACCTGCCACGACGAGTACCTGCTGCCCACGCTGCTCGAAGCCGGCGACGGCGCGCTGATCGGTTTCGCGGGGTTCGCCCCGCGGCTCATGATCGACCTGGTGCATGCCTGCCTCAACGGCGATCTGGCCGGGGCGAAGAAGGCCCAGCAGACCGTGGCCCCGCTGGCCCGGCTGATCTACAACTTCGGCGAACCCGGCTGTGGCGCGCACCAGCGCATGAAGGTGGCCAAGTGGCTGCTGGGCGAGATTTCCAGCCCGGTCTTCCGCCGGCCCGTGCGGCCGCTTCCGGAAAACGAGGTGCAGCGCTTGCGCGACGGGCTGAAGGCGCTGGGGATGAAGACGGTGAACTGATGAAGAGGTATCGACTGCAGTCGATTGCTGCCGACGGCAATCGATTGCCGTCGAAAACCAAAAAAAGGGACAACCGCATGAGCACCCAACTCCCCATTCCCGCCCAACCCTTGCGCCTCGCCCTCATCGGCGCCGGCTCGCGCGCCCGGGACATCTACCAGCCGCTCTGGGAATTGCTGAAGCCCTGGTGCGTGCCGGTGGCGGTGTGCGATCCGGTCGCCGAGAACGGCCGGAAGCTGGCCACGGCCCTCGGCGTGCCGCACTACTCGGACATCCGCAAGCTCGTGAAAGACCGCCCCATGGAGGCCGCGCTGGTGGTGACGCCTGTGCCAAGTCACCACTCGATCTCGGTCTTTCTCTCGTCCAACGGCATTCCGAACCACACGGAGACCACGTGGGCCAGCATGCTTTGCCAGGCGAAGGACATGATCGCCGCGGCGAAGAAGCACAAAGTCGTCGTCCGCGTGGCGGAGAACTTCTTCCGCATGCCGATCGACCGCTTCGCCCAGACCGTGCGCGACTCGGGCTATCTCGGCCGCATCGGCCGCATTGTCTGCTACGCCGATCACACCGGCTACCACAATGATTCGCGCTGGATCGCCTTCGCTCGGTGCCATCCGGAATGGGTGCAGTGCGTCGAGCACGCCATGGCGCACCCGGCCTTCTACTCGATGCCGCAGCGCCGGCACGAGAAGGAGACGCTCGCGGCCCGTTTCTTCCATTTCCCCAACGATCTGCTGGTGCTGGATGTCGGCAGCGGGCACGTCAAGGGGCACCTCGGGCGTCATCCGCGCCGCGGCTACACCGAGTTCCAGGGCGAGCGCGGCACGCTTGTGAGCCGTGCGCCCGGTCCACACTGGGGCGACTTGCCGAACAATGTCGAAACCGAGCTGCGCCTGGTCTCCGATGCCAAGCTGGCCCCGGCCCAGGAGGCCGCCGATAACCTCTGGGGCGGCGGTACTGCCGACGTCATCACGCCGGTCATCTATGACGCCAACGATCAGGTCTGGACCGGGATGCACGCCGATACGCCCACCGGACGTATCGAATACGGCAACCCCTTTGCGCCCTGCATGACGGGCACCAAGGGCAACCCCTGGCCGAACTGGTACATTGTGGCCGTCATGGATCACCTGGTTGACTTCGCGCTCGCCGTGAAGGGCCTGCGTGACAGCGAATTCACCGCCGAAGACGCGCTGATGAGCGAGATGATGGAGGTCGGCGCGCGCGAGAGCAACCTCCAGGAGGGCCGCCGCATCAGACTCCCGATCGAGGGCGACCTGGAAAGCGACGCCATCGAACGGGAAAAGCAGCGCAAACAGTTCGGCTGCGATCCGCTCGACGTCGAGGCTATGCTATCGGTGAGCTTTCCGCAGCCGTGAGGAAAATGGCGGACGGCTCACGCGATTTTGTTCAACAGACGCAGGTACGCCGCGAGATCGCCGGCGGAGAAGCAGCAGAAGGTCGCCTCTTGCACCCCTCCGCCGGCCGCCGCCCGCACCGTGCCGATGGCGATCTCGGCGGCCGCTTCTATCGGGTATCCGTATACGCCGGTGCTTATGCAGGGAAAAGCGATCGAGCGCAGTTTGTGTTCGGTCGCCAGTTCCATGCACCGGCGGTAGCATGATGCCAGCAGCTCCGGCTCGCCGTGTGTTCCGCCGCGCCAGACCGGACCGACGGCATGGATCACGAACCTGGCCGGCAGACGGTAGCCCTTCGTCATCCTGGCTTCGCCGGTGGGACAACCGCCCCATTCCCGGCATTCCTGCAGCAGTCCCGGTCCGGCTGCACGGTGGATGGCGCCGTCAACGCCTCCGCCGCCCAGCAGGGACGTGTTCGCCGCGTTGACGATGGCGTCCACGGCGAGGGTCGTGATATCGGCCCGGATCGCCTTCAGGAGCATGGCATTGCGAGCCCGAGATACTCCGCGTGGTTCGACGGCGCCAATGATGCCGGAACGGCGTCCCCGCGGCAAGCGTGAAGGGCCGTGAAGGGCCGGGCAGAATCGGATACGCGCAACTCCTGCTTGTCGCCGCCTCCGCCGCAGGTGTATAAAGAGAGGCCGCGACTCCGCTTACCCCGGTAGCTCAGGTGGACAGAGCATCGGATTTCTAATCCGACGGTCGCAGGTTCGAGTCCTGCCCGGGGTGCTTCGTTTATTGCCTGACGCCCACCCGGGCGCAGCGGGAGAAGACGGGGCAAGCGTCGCAGCGGGGCCGGCGGGGAAGACACGTGCTCTGGCCGTGCGAGACCAGCAGACTGTTCCACGTGATCCAGTAGCGGCGGGGGAGGGCCCGGCGCAAAGCCATTTCGGTCTCGAAGGGCGTCTTCGTTTTCACCAGTCCCAACCGGTTGCTGATGCGGTGGACATGCACGTCCACGCAGACGGCGGGCTTGCCGAATCCGACGGCGCGCACCAGGTTGGCGGTCTTGCGGCCCACCCCGGGCAGGCGGCACAGGTCATCGATCCCGTCGGGCACGCGGCCGCCGAATTCGCGGTCGAGCACGTCGGGTAACTGCTTGAGGTGCTTCGCCTTGGTTCGGTAGAAGCCGACCGGGTATATCAGCCGCGCCAGCCGCTTCCCGGTCAGCCGCTTCAGGTCGGCCGGGCCTTTCACGACGGCATACAGCCGCCGTGACGCCGCGGCGGTGGTGGCGTCCTGGGTCCGCGAGCTGAGGATCGTGGAAACCAGCACCTTGAAAGGATCGCGCGTCTGGGCCGCGATCAAGTCGATGATGGGCGCGCGGCGCCGCTCGAATTCGCGCCTGAGGAGGCCGTGAACGCGGGCGATCGTGCGGGGATGCATGGCGCGTCTACTCCACGGGCATTGTTGTCAGCGTCAGCAGGGAATTGGCGGTCAGATCGATCCGGGCCCGGCCGCCGCGGACGCGCAGGTCGGGCAGGACGGCGAAACCTTCGGTTTCCCCGCTGCGCGCCGCGCGCAGTTGCCCGATATTGCGCGGAAGGCCGCTGACGGTCGCCGGCCGGGCGGCGCCGAGGTTGGCGATGTGCAGCGTGTATGCCGGGCCGTCTTGCGCCTCCGGCGCGTCGCCCCTGAAGGCGGTGAAAAGCACCTGTTCCCGGTCCGACACGGTCGCCAGGGCGTGGGCGCCGGGGGGCGTCAGGTTGCAGAAATGCCTGAGGAACCAGAAGCGCAGCGTGGGCGTGAGGACCGGCGCGGGGCCGCGCCCGTCGGCCGGTTCGACGGCAACCATGCCGTAGTCGCCGGTGAATTCCCATTGCAGGAGCGCCTGCGGCCGCGCGTGCAGGAGCAGTTCCTGGATCATGCGCAGTTCCTGGAGCGCGTAGTAGAAAGTGCGTATGTACGCCGGCGTGCGCCAGGCCGCGGCATCGAAGCCCAGTTCGGTCACGAGCAGCGGCAGATCGCGCGCCCGGGCCGCGTCCGCCCAGGCGCGGTATTCCGCGGGCGTGCCGCCGCCCCAGGAATGAAACGCCAGCGCGCCGACGTAACGCATGGCCTCCCGGTCGGCGGCGGCGGGAGCTGTGAACGGCAGCGACCCGCGCGGGTCAGCCACGTCGCCCAGCAGCAGGCGGGTCTTCAGCCCCAGTTCCTCGAAGCGCGCGCCGAACCGCAGGATCGCGTCGCGGTGCTCCTCGGGCGTCATGAGAACGTAGACGCCCTGGTCGGATTCGTTGAACGAGAACAGCTCCGGCTCCACGCCGTAGGCGCGCCGGGCGTAAAGCAGGTAGGAAGCGACGCTCTCGACCAGTTCGGGCCAGCGTTCGGAGGCCACGCGGCGGCGGTGGGCCTCCGCGCCCGCGCCCGGCTCCTCGTAGAGCCACTCGGGCAGGCGCCAGATGCTGACGCAGGAGCGGATGCCGCGCCTGCAAATCTCCCGGTCCAGCAGGAAGCGGCGGCGCAGAGGGGAGCCGGGCCGGTCGCGAGACTCGAAGGCCGACCAGTTCATGTTCGTCGGCGAGGCGTCGTCGTTGGCGGGCTCCCACTCTTCCAGCAGCATTTCCGTTCGCGCCCGGGCGGCGCGCAGGCGATCGAGCGTGTAGGCGGTGACGGGGGATTCGATGCCGTACACGAAGTTGCCGCCGAAACCTTCCAGCCGGTAGCGAAACGCATCCGGATTCATCGAGAGGCGCGCCGGCGCGCGGTCCGGGCGCCCCGCGACGGCCAGCGCGAAGGCGGCCTCGACGCTCCGGCCGCGGCGCAGCGGTCCGTTGGTCAGGGCGGTGAAAATCGCGTAGCCGGCGTCGTTCCACGCGCGGTTATCCTGGACCGTGATCCGGCGTTGCCGGTCGAAGCGCAGCACGATCCGCTTGTCTTTGCGCGCGCCGACGGTCACGCGGTCCGCCGTGCCGCTCAGGAAGGGCGGGGCCTCGGGCGGGGCGCGCGGCAGGTCGGCGCCGGCAACGGCGCGGCCGCTCGTTTCCAGCGTGCACGGCAAGCCCGCGAAAGCGGATACGGGAAGGCGGATGAATAGGAAGACGCCTTCCAAGTCCAGGTCTTCCTCGGCGGTCACACTGATGCGGACGTGCGCCAGCCCATTGCTTTCGATGATGGACTGGTCGTAGCGCGCGAAAGCGCCCGGCCGCGCGGGGATGAATCCGGTCCAGCGGCGCCGGCCGTCTTCAGCGGCGTACGTGACCCGCTCGGCGGACCAGGGCGCCATGCAGCCGAAGCGGCTCCAGTTCGGAAGCGCGACGCGGACATCCGTTTCCAGCGGGATGAGCTCGCCTTCGCGGGAGAGCGCCACCACGCGCCCGTTGCCGTCGGCGCAGGCGATTTCCGCGCCGCGCGAGGGCGCGACTGCCGCGAGCAGCGCGCCGGCAAGCGCGGCCGCGGCCGGCAGACGGCGTGTCGGCCGGTTCATGCCATTCTGTTTCCCGGGACGCGCGCGGCGGGACCCGCCGGCGCGCGCGAATCACGATCCGGAATCGGCAGTCCGGGATCCAGGATCGTCTAACCCTGCACCTTCACCGGCTCGCCTTTGGCGGCGCTTTCGTAGATGGCATCGAGGAGCTGCATGACGATCAAGCCCTCTTCGCCCGTGGCCGTGTGAGGCGTGTCCTTGACGATAGACTCGATGAAGTGCTCCATGGGGCTCGGAACGTGCGGGTAGGGGGGGTGGGGCGCCATATCGTAGCGCACGCCGTCGCGCTCGGTGAACAGCTCCGCGTGGAAGTCGTAGCCCTCGTTGACGTTGTACTGGACCATGCCGCCGCTGGTTCCCATCCAGCGGGTGTGCATCAGTTCCTGCTCCTTGATATGGCCGGCCCATGAGGCTTCGATCTCCAGCGTGGCGCCGTTCTCAAACTTGACAAACCCGGCGGCGAAGTCCTCCACATCGAACTTCTTGCCTTCCCTGGCGGCAATCTCGCGGGCGAGGTGGTCATAGGTTGAGGCCGTGACCCACACGGGTTGCGGGTAGCCCATCATCCAGAGGGCCAGGTCGAGGCGGTGCACGCCGAGGTCAATCAGGGGTCCGCCGCCCGAGAGGGCTTTCTGTCCGAACCAGCCGCCGAACCCCGGCAGGCCGCGCCGCCTCAGCCAGACGGTGCGGCAGAAATACACGTCGCCCAGCGTGCCGCGGTCGACTTCGCGTCGCAGGGCCTGGGACTGGGGGGTGAAGCGGAAGGAGAAATTGATCATGATGCGCCGATCGGCCTTGCGCGCGGCGTTGAGCATGCGGCGCGCCTCGGCGGCGTTCATGGCCATGGGCTTCTCGCACAGGACGTGGCAGCCCTTGCGCAGGGCCGCGACCGTCAGCGGCATGTGGAACTTGTTGGGCGTGGCCACCGCGACGACGTCGAGTTCTTCCTTGTCGATCATCTCCTCGCCGGAAGCGTACCGCTTGGGAACGTTGAACTCCTTCGACACCTGGGCGAGCCTGGCGTCGTCGGGGTCGGCCACGGCAACGACCTTGCATCCGCCGTGCGCCTGAAAGCCGCGCACATGACCGCGTCCCATTCCAAGACCGATGACTCCCACGCGCAATGTCTTCACCAGCACCTTCCTTCCTGTCCGGCCGCCCGGCGGAGCGTCGCCCGCATGACTCTGTTCAGACCTTCCGCGGCGGCCGCGCCGCGAGGCGCAAGCCCGGCCCGCGCGGCCCGAACCGCATGTCAGGCGCGCCTGGCCGTTTGGGCCATGCGACTGCCTTTCTCAAAGAAATACCGCAGGGTGTCGTGTTCCACCTCGGGGGGGATCGAGTGGTCGGAGTGCAGAACGTAGCCCGTTCCGCTCTCGATCACCGGGCGGATTTTGCGTTCGAGTTCCTCGTCGATGCGCTTGAAATCGTTCGAGGCGATGATGCGGATGTCTATGCCGCCGAAGAAGCTGATCCTGTCGCCGAAGCGCCGGCAGAGCTTCGGCATGTCCATGCCGGCCTTGACCTCCATGGCCTGCAGGCAGTCCATGCCGGCTTCGATGAGCCCCGGCACGAAGGGCTCGACGTAGCCGCAGGAGTGCACCACGACCTTGAGCCTGCGGGCGTGCGCGAAGTCGAAGAGGAGCTTGTGGCCGGGCAGCATGATCTCGCGGTACATGTCCGGCGACATGAAGGGCTTCTCCTTGAAGCCCATGTCCTCGTAGAAGAACATGAAGTCCGGCGGGCCGGCTTCGGCGAAGAGCTCTTCCAGGTGCATGACGGTAAAGCGGGCGTAGGTCATGACCATGTCCTTGACCCAGTCGGGATCCAGCGCCATGCCCATGAGCATGTTCTCGTGGCCGCACAGGGGGTGCATCTGTTCGAAGGGGGCCACCCCGCCCCAGCAGAAGGCGCGGTCTTCGGCGGCGGCGAGGGCGCGGGTCTTGCGATAGTCGTCGAAAGGGATGCGGCGGCGGTCGAGCTTGACCAGGCGCGGCTTGATCTGCGTCTCCCAGGCGGCGCGATCGGTGACGTTGAAGCCGACGTGTTCGGGGGTGCCGGCCTTGTTCTTCCACCAGCGCAGCCGGGCGCCGTTGCCGTTGAGGACCAGTTTCGTTTCCTCCGTCTCCTCCAGCACCTGTTCCTTGAAATCGATATCGGCCGTGCTGTTGAGCCAGCCGGCGCCGCGCCAGCTCATGTCGAAGTGGATGACGTGATCCTCGTTCTCCTTGAGCTTGCCCTGTGCGACGTACTTGCGGGCGGTTTCGCCCCACAGGCCGTCGCCGCGCGGCAGGAGGTCCACGGGCTTGCGGCCAAGCGCGTTGAGCATGCGTTCCCGGTGAGTCATGAGCGGCACCCTTTCGCTGGAAAAGATCACGAAAGATAGCGCGCCGTCGGCGGAAAGCAATGCCGAACAGACAATGGAAGCCGAGGCCTTGCGGAGCCGCACGCGGACGGCACGAGGCGGGCGCGCGGTCAGCGCGCGCCCGCGATCGCGTCGAGGACCTGTTGTGCGGCGGCGGAGGGGTTGGGGGCCTGGAGGATGGGTCGGCCGACGACGAGGAAATCGGCTCCGGCGCGCGCGGCGTCTTCGGGCGTGGCGACGCGGCGCTGGTCGCCGGCTTCGGTGCCGGCGGGCCTCACGCCCGGGGTGACGAGGATCGGCGTGGGGCCGAGGGTTTCGCGGAGCGCGGCGACTTCAAGCGGCGAGCAGACCAGTCCGTTTACGCCGGCGTCGATGGCGAGGCGGGCCAGGGCCTGGGCGTGCTGGCGCAGCGGGCGGGTCACGCCGGTGTCCGCGAGATCCGACTGGTCGAGGCTGGTGAGGGCGGTGACGGCCACGACGGCGGGCGCGTCGGGTCCGGCGTCGGCGGCGGCTCTGGCGGCGGCTTCGAGCATGGCGCGTCCGCCGCCGGCGTGGACCGTGAGCATGTTGACTTTGCGGCGCGCGGCGGCGGTTACGGCGCGGGCGACGGTATTGGGGATGTCGTGCAGTTTCAGGTCCAGGAAGACCTTGCGTCCGGCGTTGCGGATGGGTTCCAGGCAGGCGGGTCCTTCGGCGGTGAAAAGTTCGAGGCCGACCTTGAACCATTGCACGGCGGGCGGCAGCGCATCGATCGCGCGCGCGGCGTCCTTGGCGGACGGCACGTCGAGGGCGACGACAAGTGCGGGCGTTCGGCGGGCGTGTTGCGATGCGTGTTCTTGCAGGGGCATTTTTTCGGGCCTTTCGCGGGCCAGAATCGCGTGCCATTCTGGCCGTTTGCGGCGGCAAAAAAAAGCGAAAAATGTTCTTCCAAACCTATTGACACGCGGGGGCGATGGTGTTACCTTGCTCTCACTTTCAGGCAAGCAGTTCTTTCCAACTGCGTGCCTTGAGCACGAAAAACCTGTTTGTCTCCCCGTGTCCGTCAGTGGCGGGGATGGGGAGTAAGGGGTTTTGTGCGCTTTTGATCTTTGACAACAGGACAGCCAATATACGCTCGGGCTGCTCGTTCGCGAGTGGTCTTGGGCGAGCATCACTTCGAGTCGGAAGTGGTGCGATCCGGCGTGTCGCCGCGAGTCTGGTTGCGTGTTGAGCGTGGCCGGGCGAGTGGTGATGAATGCTTGTGTTCAGGGTCAACTGTCGTGAATGGAAGTTGGTCGCGTTTTCGGACGGGGCCGGCTTTTGATTTCAACGGAGAGTTTGATTCTGGCTCAGAACGAACGCTGGCAGCGTGGATTAGGCATGCAAGTCGAACGTGAACCGGTGGGATCAAGTTTTCGGACGAGAGACTGCCGGGGAAAGTGGCGGAAGGGTGAGTAACGCGTGGGTAACCTGCCCTCGAGTTGGGGATAACCCGCCGAAAGGCGGGCTAATACCGAATGTGGATCCGTGTCGCATGGCATGGCGTCTAAAGACGGGGATTCTTCGGAACCTGTCGCTCAAGGAGGGGCCCGCGTCCCATCAGCTAGTTGGTGAGGTAACGGCTCACCAAGGCTTACGGGTAGCTGGTCTGAGAGGATGGTCAGCCACACTGGGACTGAGACACTGCCCAGACTCCTACGGGAGGCTGCAGTCGAGGATCATTGTCAATGCGCGAAAGCGTGAACATGCGACGCTGCGTGGAGGATGAAGGCCTTCGGGTTGTAAACTCCTGTCATCCGGGAAAAATGAGCCGGCGCTAATACCGCCGGAGAGAGATGGTACCGGAAGAGGAAGCCACGGCTAACTCTGTGCCAGCAGCCGCGGTAATACAGAGGTGGCAAGCGTTGTTCGGATTTACTGGGCGTAAAGGGTGCGTAGGCGGTTCCGTATGTCGGATGTGAAATCTCACGGCCCAACCGTGAAATTGCATTCGAAACTGCGGTCCTAGAGGACAGGAAGGGAGAGTGGAATTCTTGGTGTAGCGGTGAAATGCGTTGATATCAAGAAGAACACCGGTGGCGAAGGCGACTCTCTGGAATGTTTCTGACGCTGAGGCACGAAAGCTGGGGGAGCAAACAGGATTAGATACCCTGGTAGTCCCAGCTGTAAACGGTGCGCACTTGGTGTGGGAGGTATTGACCCCTTCCGTGCCGTAGCTAACGCGTTAAGTGCGCCGCCTGGGGAGTACGGCCGCAAGGCTAAAACTCAAAGAAATTGACGGGGGCCCGCACAAGCGGAGGAGCATGTGGCTTAATTCGATGCAACGCGAAGAACCTTACCAGGGCTTGACATGCAGCTGCTAGTCCCGTGAAAGCGGGATTCCTTCGAGGGTGCTGCACAGGTGCTGCATGGCTGTCGTCAGTTCGTGCCGTGAGGTGTTGGGTTAAGTCCCGCAACGAACGCAACCCCTGTGGTTAGTTGCCACCGCGGGTGATGAGCCCGCGAGCACTCTAGCCAGACTGCCCGTACAAGCGGGAGGAAGGTGGGGACGACGTCAAGTCAGTATGGCCCTTACGCCCTGGGCTGCACACGTGCTACAATGGCCGGCACAGAGGGACGCAATACCGCGAGGTGGAGCAAATCCTCAGAACCGGCCCCAGTTCAGATTGGAGTCTGCAACTCGACTCCATGAAGTCGGATTCGCTAGTAACGGCGCATCAGCTACGGCGCCGTGAATACGTTCCCGGGCCTTGTACACACCGCCCGTCACATCATGAAAGCCGTCTGCACCCGAAGTCGCCGATTCAACCCGCAAGGGGGATAGGTGCCGAAGGTGTGGGCGGTGATTGGGATGAAGTCGTAACAAGGTAGCCGTAGGGGAACCTGCGGCTGGATCACCTCCTTTCTAAGGAGTAGCCGAGGAATGGCGGAGGAAGAGCGCGGGATGCCGGGTCAAAGCGGCGTTCGGCGTTTGGAGGACGGCATTTCGAAGCGAGGTCAGTCGTCAAGCCGGCCGTCGGGGCCGGCGGGGCGAAGAGGCGCGGCGAGGGGCAAAGCCGTTGCCGCCCGGATCCTGAAGCAAGCTACGTCGGTCGCACCAGTTCCGGCTCGAAGGTGGAGGCTGTCCTGTGATGGTATGGGCGTTGGACGGTGGCCCTGAAATGTCGAATGCCGATTGCTGAATGCGGATGGCCGGAAGGAGCGGCTTGGGCATTCGCGATTCATCGTTCGGCATTTACAGCGGGGGCATAGCTCAGCTGGCAGAGCACGAGCTTTGCAAGCTCGGGGTCACCGGTTCGAACCCGGTTGCCTCCATACTTCGCTCGGCGGTCCGCGTTGCGGACCTTCAGCTTCGTATGGCAAGCCGCCGAGACTTCGTCCGGTGGGATGCGCGCACCAGCGGGCTTGCCCTACGAAGCGCGAGGCGAAGCCGAGCGCGAAGTAGGGCGTGTAGCTCAGATGGTTAGAGCGCGTCCCTGATAAGGACGAGGTCCCTGGTTCGATTCCAGGCACGCCCACTGCCGGGAATTGAAGATTGAAGATTGAAAATTGAAAATTGAATATCGACGAAGCGCGGTCTGCGGCCGTGGGAGTCGGCGGATATTCAATCTTCAATTTTCCATTTTCAATTCTTTTGTTCTTTGACAACTGCATAGAGACGGGCAAGCAACTGTGCCCTGCGAGTTCTGTCGCGCGCGAGCGTGGCGGAGCGAGTGGGGCGCGCCGAGAGGACCAATTTTGGTCAAGCTCGCAAGGGCGCGCGATGGATGCCTTGGCATCAGCAGGCGATGAAGGACGTGGTAAGCTGCGATAAGCCTCGGGGAGCGGCAAGCACGCTTTGATCCGGGGATTTCCGAATGGGGCAACCCATCCCGAGTCATGTCGGGATACCGGAGTCTGAATACATAGGGCTTCGGAGCTACACCTGGGGAAGTGAAACATCTCAGTACCCAGAGGAAGAGACATCAATTCGAGATTCCGCGAGTAGTGGCGAGCGAAAGCGGAACAGCCTAAACCATCCCGGTTTACCGGGGTGGGGTTGCGGGACCTCAACATGGCACCCGGCGGGATAGCGGAACGGTCTGGAATGTCCGACCATAGAAGGTGAAAGTCCGGTATGCGAAATCCCAATGGGGCTTAGAGGTATCCCAAGTAGAGCGGGTCACGTGGAATCCCGCTCGAATCCGGGGGGCCCACCCTCCAAGGCTAAATACTAGCTGATGACCGATAGTGAACTAGTACCGCGAGGGAAAGGTGAAAAGCACCCCTGCTAGGGGAGTGAAATAGTACCTGAAGTCGTGTGCCTACAAGCTGTGGGAGTCCCGCGCAAGCGGGATCACCGCATGCCTTTTGCATAATGAGTCCGCGAGTTACGGTACGCGGCAAGGTTATGTCCGGTTCCGGAAGTAGCCGAAGCGAAAGCGAGCGCGAAATGCGCGAATGAGTCACGTGCCGTAGACCCGAAGCCAAGTGAGCTACCCATGGCCAGGCTGAACCCCCGGTAACACGGGGCGGAGGGCCGAACCAGTGTCTGTTGAAAAAGGCTTGGATGAGCTGTGGGTAGGAGCGAAAGACTTATCAAACTTGGTGATAGCTGGTTCTCCCCGAAATAGCTTGAGGGTTAGCCTGCACGAATGCTCGGGACGGAGGTAGAGCACTGAATGGACCAGGGCCCTTACCGGGGCGCCAACGCCAATCAAACTTCGAATGCCGTTCCAGACACGTGCGGAGTGAGACTGTGGGGGATAAGCTTCATAGTCGAAAGGGAAACAGCCCAGCCCGCCGGCTAAGGCCCCTAAAGACGGCCAAGTGACTAAGGATGTGAGACTGCTAAGACAGCTGGGATGTTGGCTTAGAGGCAGCCATCATTTAAACAGTGCGTAACAGCTGACCAGTCGAGTGGTCTCGCGCCGAAAATGATCGGGACTAAGCCGTCTGCCGAAGCCGCGGATGCATTACCGCCCCCTAAAGGGGTTCAACGACGGGATGCGTGGTAGGGGAGCATTGCATGTGGGGCGAAGCGCAAGGGTAACCGAGCGTGGACCGCATGGAAGCGATTATGCGGACATGAGTAACGAAAAGTAAGGTGGAAATCCTTACCGCCGAAATCCCAAGGTTTCCTGGGGAAGGTTCGTCCGCCCAGGGTTAGTCGGCCCCTAAGCCGAGGCCGAAAGGCGTAGGCGATGGGCAACAGGCTTAATATTCCTGTACTATCCGGTCGGCGTTTTGAGCGACGGAGCGACGCAGGAGGCTAGGTTGGCCACCGGTTGGAAGGGGTGGTCCAAGCTCGTAGGAGGCTCCGGCAGGAAAATCCGCCGGGGCATCAACTCCGAAAGGCGATGGGACGCGAAGCCTACGGGTGACGCGGATTGACCGACGCCACGCTGCCAAGAAAAACTCCTGGCAAGCCGAACGAATAACCGTACTTAAACCGACACAGGTGGGATGGTAGAAGATACCAAGGCGCGCGAGAGTAACCTCGTTAAGGAACTCGGCAAATTAGCCCCGTAACTTCGGAAGAAGGGGTCCTTTTGGGCGTGATCTTAACCGTGAGCGTCCGGAAGGCGCAGTGAAATGGCCCAGGCGACTGTTTAACAAAAACACAGCACTCTGCAAACTCGCAAGAGGACGTATAGAGTGTGACACGTGACCAATGCCAGAAGGTTAAGGCAAGGGATTATTCCGCTTCGGCGGGAGAAGTTCCGACCCGAAGCCCTGGTGAATGTCGGCCGTAACTATAACGGTCCTAAGGTAGCGAAATTCCTTGTCGGGTAAGTTCCGACCTGCACGAATCGTGTAACGATCTGGGCACTGTCTCAACGAGGATCTCGGTGAAGTTGTAGTTCCGGTGAAGATGCCGGATGCCCGCAGTAGGACGGAAAGACCCCGTGAACCTTTACTGTATTCTGATACTGGCGTTTGGTTTGACGTGTGTAGCATAGCTGGGAGACGGTGAAGCCTCTTCGTCAGGAGAGGCGGAGTCAACAGTGAAATACCAGTCTCGCCAAGGCGGACGTCTAACCCCGGCCCGTGAAGCCGGGTGGGGGACAATGTCAGAGGGTCAGTTTGACTGGGGCGGTTTCCTCCCAAAATGTAACGGAGGAGTTCGAAGGTCCCCTCAGCATGGTCGGCAATCATGCGTAGAGCGCAATGGTAGATAGGGGGCTTAACTGCGAGACCAACAAGTCGAGCAGATGCGAAAGCAGGACATAGTGATCCGGTGGTTGCTAGTGGTAGTGCCATCGCTCATCGGACAAAAGGTACTCCGGGGATAACAGGCTGATCGCGCCTGAGCGTTCACAGCGGCGGCGCGGTTTGGCACCTCGATGTCGGCTCATCGCATCCTGGGGCTGGAGAAGGTCCCAAGGGTTTGGCTGTTCGCCAATTAAAGCGGTACGCGAGCTGGGTTCAGAACGTCGTGAGACAGTTCGGTCCTT
>VGWJ01000021.1 GCA_016873635.1 Lentisphaerota bacterium
CCTGGCTGACGGCGGTGAGCGTCGTCCCGGCCAGCAGGCCGATGATGGCCATGACCACGAGCAGCTCGACGAGGGTGAAAGCGGAGCCTCTTCGCCTCGACGCCGATCCCCGGGGGGGCGCGGCATCCCCCCTGACCGCCGTCTTCGCTTGCGGCGGGGCCGGAGGCCCCGCCCTACCAGGCCCACACCAGGTAGGGCGCGGCATCCCTGCCGCGCCGGGCGCCCGCCTCGAACCTGCCATGTGCAAGCCTCGCTCCGGCGGGGCCGGCTTGCCCGCCCTACCTGATTCGGCATTCATCTCAGTCTCTCACAGATCCCACTTGTCGCGGTGGATGTCGTCCGCGTCGCCGTCGTTGCCGTTCGGCCCCAGCGACCACAACCGGTAAGTCAGGTACGGCGGCGTGCACTGGTATCGCAGATCTCCGCCGTAGTCGTCCTTGACCGTGAGCACATCGTTGGTGTACGGCCACGGATACGTCCCGTAGCCGTCGCTGACGTTGTTGTTCAGAATCGCCTGTTTGCCTGAGCTGAGCGGGACTTCCTCCAGGAAACGGGCCCAGCGTTCCTTGGCCGCCTGGTCGCGCGCGCTGTCGCCGATGTACTGCACGTTCTCCTTGTGCTTGATGCTGTAGCCCGGCAGTCGCGGCCAGGCCGCCGCGTTGGGCGGATTGTCGCGCGGCCACAGCCAGGCCACCAGGCCCGTGTAGTCGAAAAGCGTGTTGTCTTTCCAGTCGGGGTTCTGCGGCAGGAAAATGTCGCGGAAGTTGGGATGTTGCAGCCCGGTGTTCTCGCAGATGTACGTCATGTTGACCGCCGGCGGATACTGCCCGTATTCCACGAAATACTCGTTGAGGGCGTTGGCTATGCACTCCAGCCGGCGAATCGTCTCGGACTCCTGGCCCTTGCGCGTGACCATGGAGAAGAGCTTGAACACGATGCCGGAGAGGATGCCGATCACCACGATCACCATCAGCATCTCGATCAGCGTGAATCCGCGCTTTTTCATTCGTCACCCTCCCCTCTCCACCGCACTCCCGCACTCACACACTCCCACACACTCCCCCACTCACACACTCCCCCACTCACACACTCCCCCACTCACACACTCCCCTCCACCTCCTCAGAGTATGTGGGTGTGTGAGTATGTGGGTGTGTGAGTGACTCGTCCGATACGTTTCCGTACTGGATACCGTCCTCTTTCACGCCCAGGTGAGCAACGCACCACTTGTCTGCGTTGGCCATCATGTTGACCAGACCTCCGCTCACTTGGTCGTATGTCGCATCCAATTCCTCGAACCCCGGCTTGACCAGATAGCCGCATCTGAAAGCGAACTCAAGCCATGACTGCGTTTCCGCAGCCTCGCTGTCCGCATCCGTGAGTTTGCTCTTGAAATGGGCCAAGTAGCGTCGTTTCCTCCATGCTTCGGCAATCTGCTCGCAAACCGAGCGCGATGAGCGCCGAACCTGATCGGTCAGGGAGAACCTCTCTTCCTTGGGCCATTCCTTTGACAACTCAAAGATCTTCATGGCAGCTTCGAAAGCTGTCCGATAGACCCTCAGATCCCTGAAATGCGTCACCACTCCCACACTCACACACTCCCACACTCACACACTCACACACTCCCACACTCCCACACTCACACACTCCCACACTCACACCCCCACACACCTCCCCTACTGCGACATCTGCCCGATGATCGTGATCAGCGGCACGAACATGGCGATCACGATCGTGCCGATGATCACCGCCAGGAACACGATCAGAATCGGCTCGATCACCGAGGTCATGCCTTCCACGGCCGTGTCCACTTCGTCGTCGTAGTTGTCGGCGATCTTCATCAGCATCTCGGGCAGCGCGCCGGTTTCCTCGCCCACGTCCACCATGCTGACCACCATGGTCGGGAACACGCCGCTTGCCTCCAAAGGACCGGTCATGTTTTCGCCTTCCTTGACCGCGTTGTGGACCATCTGGATCGCGTCGGCCACGATGCGGTTGCCGGCCGTATCGCGCACGATGTTCAGCGCCTGCAGCACGGGCACGCCCGAGGTCATCAGGGTGCCCAGCGTGCGCGTGAGGCGGGCGATGGCCGTCTTGCTGAAAAGCGGGCCGAAAATCGGCGCCCTGAGCTTGAGCTTGTCCAGAGTGCGCGCGCCCCGCCTCGTCCGCTTCCACAGGCGCGCGGCCACGACCACGGCCACGATACCCCCGAGAATCCACAGGCCGTTCGCGGCCACGGCGTGGCTCGCGCCGATCACGAACTGTGTCACGGCCGGAAGGGGCCGGCCTTCCAGCAGATCCTTGAAGATATCCTCGAACTTGGGAATCACGTTGATGAGCAGGAACGAGAGGATGCCCACCGCGGCGATCAGCACCACGATCGGGTAGATCATCGCGCTCTTGATCCGGTTCTTGATCCGCTCCGCCTTCTCCATGAACTCGGCCAGACGGTTGAGCACAACCTCGAGCACGCCGCCGGCTTCGCCGGCCTTGACCATGCTTATGAAAAGGCCGTCAAAAATGCGCGGGAACTGCGCCAGGGCGTCGGAAAAGGTGCTGCCGCTTTCCACCGCGTCGCCCATCCCCTCCAGACCTTCCCGCAGCGTCACGTTCTTCTCCTGTTTGAGCAGAATGCGCAGACCTCTCAGCAGCGGCACGCCGGCGTCAACCAGCGTGGCCAGTTGCCGCGTGAAGACCATCAGTTGCTTGGCTTTGACTCCGCCCCGCAGGAAACTCGGAAGCTTGATCTCCATGCGCATGCTGAGGCCCTTGGCGGCAACGGAGGCGGCCGGCGCTCCGGCTACCGCCGGGCCGCCGACGGCGACCACGCGCGTGGGATAGAACCCCTTCGACCTGATTACGGAGATCGCCTGAGACTGACTCTCGGCGTCCACCACGCCTTCAGTCTCGCCCCCCTTGGCGTCCATCGCGACGTATCTGAACCTGGGCATGGGAGTCCTCCACAGACTTGCTGCAGCCGAGAATATCCCGTCGAAAAAAGGCAGGCAAGCCGTTATTCCGGACCGGCCGGCCGGACACAAAACCTGTTCCGCGGTTCTCGTGCGCGCGCTCATGGCAACCGGCATATGAGCACGCCGCATGCCACGCGCCCGTCCTGTTTCCGGAGCCTCTCTCCAGGCTCAATATTCCCGATGCCCTGCGTAGCTGCCTTGCGCCCGACAAGCAACCAGTGAAAATTGCCGTTGACCCCATCGCTTGACTGCGCCTATCATGCGCTTATGATAAGCGTAGGTAACTGACAGAAGGCGACCAATCATGAACCCCGTAATCGCCTCTTACATCAGTGCGCCTCCCGATCTCGCTGCCGCGGTAAAGCCGGCGGCGTCCGATTCGCCCCTGCTCGCCGCCCTCGTCCATCTGCATGAAGCGATCCGCGGGAAGCAAGCCGCGGCGCGGGGACTGCGCGCCGCGCGCGAAGTCGGGCTGCGCGACGAGGACAACGACCTGTGCGTTCTTTTCCTTGTGACCTGGGCGCAAGCCGCCGGCCTGCATGCGCTCGCAACGCACACCGGCATGCAGCAGGCATGGACCGTGCTTCACCGGGCGCGGGCCATGCTTGCGCCCGCGACTCCGCCCGAGCTCGGCGCCGGCATACTTGTTGTCGAGTCGTTGCTGCAGGGCGGCGCGGGCAATCACGCCGACGAGGAGCGGCTTCTGCGCGAAGCCCTTGCCGCGCTGCCGGCCGCGTCGCCGCACCGGCCCGACGCCTGTTTGCGCCTGGCGCGCCTGCTGGCCGAACTCGGCCGTCTGGGCGATCTCGAGCCGGGCCTTGGCGCGATCCCGGCCCCGTCCCGCCCGCCGTCCGTCCCGGGCGGGGCGCGGGCGCCTTGCGCGCCGGAAGGGGAACAGGCTCCCGGCGCGCCCGGGGTTTCTCCGGCGGCCCTGGACGCGCCGCCGGGCCTGCCGCGTTCGATCATCCTGATCAACGCGATGGAGACCGGGCGGACGGATCTCGCCGCGCGCCTGCTGGCCGAATCGGGCGGCGCCGCGTCCGCGCCCGCGGAACAGCGACTCGTCGCGCGCTATCGTGTGTTGCTGGGGCTCATGACGGCCGACGCGGAACAGCGCGCCGCGGCCGTTGGGACGGACCGGGAGCGCGCGGTTTCCGCCGCGGATCTCCCCGACTGGGCGCTGGTGATGCAGTGCCTGCTGAGCGCGCATATTCACCAGGCCCTGCGCTGGGCGCGGCTGTGCGAGAAAAGGGGTCCATCCAGCCTTGCCGGACACGATTGCGTTTCCCTTAACCTCATCCGCGCGGAGTTGGCCGAGGGCAACGCCGAAGCCGCGGACCGCCTGCTGAACATGCGTCGCGATCTGGGGAACGCCAACTACTGGGACAATCTCTTCCTGGCCCGCATCGCGCTGCTGGCCGGGCAGGCCGCAACGGCGACCGCGCGCTTCGCCGCGTTGCTGCGCGCCGTGGACCTTTACGGCGCCGCCGGGCGCCTGCGCTTCGAGCTGCGGCTTGCCGCCGAAATGCCGCGCGACGCGCTGGTGGACCTTACGCGCGGCGCCCACGCGATCCTTCGCGCCGAAGCCGCGCCGGGCCGGGCAAAGGCCGGACCGCCGTTCTCCGCGGCCGGGGCGGGCCTGACGGCCCCGCCCTCCCCCGCGGCGGCGCCCCCTGCAACCTTCGCGGCCGCGGCCGACGCCATTCTCGGCCGGAGCGAAGCCATCGCCCGCGTGCGCGAGGCGGTGGCGCGTTTCGCGCCGCTCGATGTCCCGGTCCTGATCACGGGCGAGACCGGCACGGGCAAGGAACTGGCGGCGCGGGCGCTTCACGACGGAAGCCGACGCCGCGACGAGCCGTTTCTCGCGGTCAACTGCGGCGCCATACCCGTCTCCATCCTCGAGTCGGAGCTGTTCGGGCATGCCAAGGGCGCCTTCACCGGCGCGGCCGCCGCGCACGCCGGCCTGTTCGAGGAAGCCGGCCGCGGGACGCTGCTCCTGGACGAGATCGGCGACATACCGGCCCCTCTGCAGGCCGCCTTGCTGCGCGTGCTTGAAACGGGGGAAATCCGTCCGGTGGGCAGCGCGCGGAGCAAGGCCGTTGCCTGCCGGATCCTGGCCTCAACCAACGCGGATCTCGACCGCCTGGTCGCGGAGCGGCGTTTCCGGCAGGATATTCTCTACCGGTTGCGCCGGTTGCGCATCCACCTGCCGCCGCTGCGCGACAGGGGAGAGGACGTCCTTCTTCTGGCCGCGCATTTCCTCAACGCCGGAAGGCCGCCGGACACGCGCGCGGCGATGTCCACCGACCTGACGCGCCGCCTGCTGCGGCACGCCTGGCCCGGCAACGTACGGGAGCTGCGCAACGCCGTCGAGCGCATGCGCCTGATGAACTCGGACAAGCTGTGGTACGACGCCGCGGACATCGATCTGCCCGCGGACGGCGCGCTGGAGGGAACGGAAACGCCGCCGGCCGGAGCGTCCGCGGAATCGCCCCCGGCGGCGGCGCGTTCTCCCGCCGCGACCCGCCGTCCCATACGGCTGACGCCCGCCCATCGCGTGAGCCGGCGCGCCGCCGGACGACGCGCCCCGCGCGTGCGCCGCCTGGAGGCGCTGCGCGAGCTGTTCCGCGGGAACCGTCTCCTCACGCGCGCCGAAATCATCGAGCACGCGGGCGTGTCGCCGAACACGGCCACGCGGGATCTTCAGGATCTCGTCGAGGAAGGATTCGTCGAGCGCGTATCGCCGTCGGCATCGCCGCGCTCGGTGTATTTCGTGCGCAGGGAAGCCCCGTCCGTGTGAATCCGAGCCCCGGCGATCGGCGCGGAAGCGGGAAGGGGATCGGGAGGTAAGACCTGCGATCCGGGACTCAGGAAGAACCGGGAATCAATCTGGAACTCAGGAAGACGGGGGGAATCAATCTGGAACTCAGGAAAGACCGGCCGTCGATCTGAAACTCCGAAGATATCTTCTTCCCGAGTTCCAGGCCGCGGCTTACGCCGCGCTTTCGGCCTTCTCCTTCTTCTCGCGCTTCTTCTTCGCCGCCGGCGGCGGCGTGGCGTCCACCCATTCGACCATGGCCGTTTCCGATCCGTCGCCGGGCCGTGACCCGAGCTTGATCACGCGCGTGTAGCCGCCGGCCCGCTGCGCCGAAGCCGGGGCCATCGCCCACAGCGCAACCACCGCGCTTTCGCGCCCCAGCCGGGCCAGAGCCCGCCGGCGCGCGGCGAGCGTGCCGCGCTTGGCCAGGGTCATCATGCGTTCCGCCAGCCGGCGCGCCTGCCTGGCCTTGGTCAGCGTGGTCCGTATCCGCTTACGCTCGATCAGCGCCACGACCAGCGACGCCAGCGTCGCTTTGAGATGGGCCGACGATCGACCCAGTTTCTTGCCGCCTCTTCTGTGACGCATGGTCTTCCTCGCGGCTCAGCGCTGTCCGGCCGCCGACGCGCCGGACGCCGGCATGAGATCATCGCCGAACGACATGCCCAGGCTCAGCCCCAGCTCGGCCAGCTTGCCCTTGATTTCGTTGAGGGACTTCTTCCCGAAGTTGCGATACTTGAGCATCTCGGTCTCGGTCTTCTGCGCGAGCTGCCCCACCGTGGTTATGTTGGCGTTGTTGAGGCAGTTCGCCGCGCGCACGCTCAATTCGATCTCGTTGACGCTCATTCGCAGCTTGCGGCGCAGCTCTTCGCGCTCCTCGTCCACCTGCCGCTCTTCCTCTTCAAACTCGATCACGTCCTTGTCGTAGTTGACAAACACGTCGAGATGGTGCCGCATGATGGCCGACGCCATGGTCAAGGCGTCGTCGGGAGTCACGCGCCCGTCGGTCCAGATCTCGATGTTGAGCCGGTCATAGTCCGTGCGCTGGCCGACGCGCGTGTTCTCGGTGGTGAAGTTGACGCGCGTGACGGGCGAGAAGATGGCGTCGATCGGAATCCGTCCGATTTCCTGGTCCGGGTTCTGGTTGGCTTCCGCCGGGCAGAAGCCGCGGCCGACGCCCACTTCCATGCGCATTTCCAGCTTGCCGTCCGACGCCAGCGTGGCGATGTGAAAATCGGGGTTGAGAATGTCCACGGTCCCGTCGGTCGTGAAGTCGCCGGCGGTGATTTCGCCCGGCCCCGCGGCCTTGAGCGTGATCTCCCTGGGCTCGCGCACGTAGGACTTGAGCAGCACCTTCTTGAGATTGAGGACGATGTCCGTCACGTCCTCGCGCACGCCCGGCAGCGCGCAGAACTCGTGGTCGGCGTTCGTGATGCGCACCGACGTGATGGCGGCGCCTTCGATGGACGAGAGCAGCACGCGCCGCAGACAGTTGCCCAGCGTCCGACCGTATCCGATCTCAAACGGCTCCGCCACGAACCGCGCGTAGGTGGCGGTCGCCGCCGCTTCGTCCTTGACGACCCGCCTGGGCATTTCGAATCGGCTCAGTCTGATGGGCATTTGTCCAGTCCTTTCCAAACACGGCCCGCGGGCCGCAACCGCACGGTGCGCCGTCGCGCACGGCGCGAATCGGCGGAGCCGGCGTCCCGGTCTACTTGGAGTACAGTTCGACGACCAGTTGCTCGTTGACGAGGGGGCCGATCTCCTCGCGACTCGGGATCCGCAGGAGGCTCCCCTTGAAATTCTTCGCGTCGACCGAAAGCCACGGCGGCGGTTCCCGTCCCTGCATCGCCTCCAGTCCGCGCCGCACCAGCTCGCGGCTGCGGCCGATCTGCCGCACTTCAACGAGCGACCCCGGACCCAGCACCATGGACGGCACGTCGGCGCGGCGCCCGTTCACCAGCACGTGCGAGTGGCCGACCATCTGCCGGGCCGCGCGGCGCGAGGGGGCAAACCCCATGCGGTACACCACGCTGTCCAGCCGCGTCTCCAGCAGTTGCAGCAGCATTTCGCCGGTGACGCCGCGCTTGCGCACGGCCCGGCTGAAGACCAGGCGGAACTGCCGTTCCCGCAGGCCGTACTGGCGGCGCAGGCGCTGCTTCTCCCTGAGCTGAACGCCGTAGCCGGAAGCCTTGCGGCCGCGGCGCTGCCCGTGCATTCCCGGCGGCGGCCTTCCGCGCTCGATCGGACACTTGGCCATGCCGCAGCGGGCGCCCTTGAGAAAGAGCTTCATGCCTTCCCGGCGGCAGAGCCTGCAGGATGGTCCCGAGTAGCTGCCCATCTAGACCCGTCTCCTTTTGCGTGGCCGGCACCCGTTGTGCGGTATCGGCGTGACATCCCTGATCAGCGCGATGTTCATTCCGGCGGTCTGCAGCGCCCGCACGGCGGACTCGCGTCCCGCGCCGGCGCCCTGGATGCGGACTTCCACTTCGCGCACGCCTCTGCCCAGGGCCTGCCGGGCCGCCTCCTGGCCGACGATCGTGGCGGCAAAGGCCGTGCTCTTGCGGGAGCCCTTGAATCCGGCCCGGCCGGAGCTGCTCCACGCCACGACGCCGCCGCTCGAGTCCGTGATGCTCACCATGGTGTTGTTGAACGTGGACTTGATGTGCGCAACGCCGCTGGAGGACACGCGGGGCGCGCGGTGCGCGCCGTGCGACCTGGCGCGCCCCTCCGCCCGCGTTTCTCCCTCGCCTGCGCCTTCCGCGGGCGTTTCGCCCGCGGCGGTCTGCGTCTCCTCTGCGCGCGGCGCGCGACGTTCCGCGCCGCCCTGGCGACCCGCGGGGGTCTCCGCCGCGGCGTCTTCGGTCTGCTCCGGCCTGGTGGTGTCGTCCGTCATACCGTCTTCCGTTTACTCCTTGGTCTGTTTGGCCTGGGACCGGGCTTCCTTGCCGCGGACCGCGCCGACCGTGCGCCGCGGGCCCTTGCGGGTGCGCGCGTTGGTGCGCGTCCGCTGCCCGCGCACGGGCAGCCCGCGCCGGTGGCGCAGGCCGCGGTAGCTTCCGATGCTGATCAGGCGGCGGATGTTCTGCGTGACCTCGCGCCGCAGGTCGCCTTCCACGCGATGCCCGCTCTGAATAGCGCCCAGCAGGCTGCGCAGCTCGTCGGGCGTCAGATCGTCCGCCTTCTTCGCGGGATCCAGGCCGGCCTGCGCCACAATCTGGCGCGCCTTGGCCGGGCCGATGCCGTGGATGTAGCGCAGGGCGATCTCGATGTGTTTCTTGCCCGGAATATCTACCCCCAACACTCGCGGCATATCAAAGTACCTCCGGCCTTCAGCCCTGGCGCTGCTTGTGGCGCGGATTGGTGCAGGTCACGCGCACCACGCCCTTGCGCCGGACGACGCGGCAGCGACCGCAGACGCGTTTGGTTGAACTGCGTACTTTCACGATTTTCCCCGTCCGTCATTGAAAAAATGACCCAATAGATTACTTGCGCCCTTTCCTTCCGTCCAGCATATTCTTATCAGGAAAATTCGTCGGCCCGCGTCATTATCTCCGGCCCCTCCGCGGTCACGGCGATCGTGTGCTCCGCGTGCGCCGAAGGCCGCCGGTCGCGCGTCAGCACCGTCCATCCGTCCGCCTGAACCTCCACGTCCGCTTCGCCCATGTTGATCATGGGCTCGATCGCCAGCGTCATGCCCGGCTTCAGCCGGGGCCCCTTGCCCGGCGGCCCGAAGTTCGGGATCTGCGGATCCTCGTGCATCCGCCGCCCGATGCCGTGCCCCACGAACTCGCGCACCACCGAAAAGCCGGCGTTACGCGTCGTCACCTCGATGGCGTGCGACACGTCCGACAGCCGCCGCCCCGCGCATGCGCAGGCAATGCCGGCCGCCAGGGCCTCGTGCGCCGTCGCCACCAGGCGCGCCACGCGGTGGTCCGTTACGCCCACCATCACCGTGTCCGCCGTGTCGCCGATGTACCCGTCCAGCGTCACGCCCACGTCAATGCTGACGATATCGCCCAGCGCGATGCGCCGTTTGCCCGGCAGTCCGTGCACGACCGTCTCATTGACCGACACGCAAATCTCGCCCGGGAACCCGCGGTATCCCAGAAACGCGCTGCGCGCCCCCGCGCGCCGTATCATCTCGCCGGCGAACCCCGCCAGCTCCTCCGTTGTCACGCCCGGGCTGACCTCCCGCAGCACCGCGCGCAGGACCTCCGCCGCCAGCCGCCCGCTGGCGCGCATGCGTTCCAGCTCGGCCGCGCTCTTGACCGGTATCATCGGCGCACCCGGCCGCGCCGCGCGACCCGGGCGCCCTTCACAGCCTGCTCCGGATCGCGGACACCAGCGCGTCAACGCCCGTATCGGAGTTCACGCGCACCAGCAGATTCCGCCCTTCGTAGCGCGCGATGAGCCCCGCGGTCTGCCGGGCATACACGTCCAGCCGGTTCATGATCGTCGCTTCCTCGTCGTCCGCGCGCTGGTACAGCTCTTCGCCGCAGGCGTCGCAGACGCCCGCGCGCCTGGGCGGAATGTTGACGACGTGGAAATTCATGCCGCACTTGCGGCAGATGCGCCGGCCGCCGAGGCGGCTGACGAGGACAGCGCGCGGCGCGTCCAGGAAGAACACGGCGCGCAGGCGCCCCCCCCGGCGCGCGATGCTCTGCTCCAGGAGCTCCGCCTGCCGCACGGTGCGCGGGAAGCCGTCGAACATGTAGCGGCCGTCGGCCCGCCCCGCGTCCAGACGCTCTTCGACGAGGCGGATGATGATCTCGTCGGGAACGAGCTCGCCGCGCTGCATGTACCCTTCCGCCTCGCGCCCGAGGTCGCTGCCGCGTTTCACGGCGTCCCGCAGCATGTCGCCGGTGGCGACGTGCGCATAGGAGGTCAGTTCGCGGATCTTCTCCGCGGCCGTGCCTTTTCCCGCGCCCGGGGCGCCCAGCAGGATGATCGCTTCCATGGGTTTACCGGCGCCCCCGCAGCTTGCCCTTCTTCAGAAAGCCGTCGTAGTGCCGCATGAGCAGGTGCGACTCCACCTGGCGCATCGTGTCCAGCGCCACGCCCACGACGATCAGCAGGCTCGTGCCGCCGAAGAACGACGCCACCAGCCAGGGCACGTTGAACTGCTTGTGCATGACGGACGGAATCACGGCGATCACGGTCAGGAACACCGCGCCCACCAGCGTCACGCGCGTCATGGTCTTGTCCAGGAACTCCGCCGTGGGCCGGCCCGGCCGGATGCCCGGCACGTACCCGCCGTTGCGCTTCAGGTCGTCGGCGATCTGGAGCGGATTGAACTGCGTGGCCACCCAGAAGTAGGAAAAGAACAGGATCAGCGCGCCGTACGTCGCCAGGTACAGCGGTTCGCCCATGTCGAACGCCTCGCCCAGCTGCCGCGCGAAGCCCAGCGGAATCCGGCGCAGGATGGCCGCCGGGAAGGCCAGCATGACCGAGGCGAAGATGATCGGCATCACGCCCGAATAGTTGATGCGCAGGGGCATGTAGGTGTTCTGCCCGCCGTAGACCTTGCGCCCCACCACGCGCTTGGTCGTATGGATGGGCACCTTGCGCTGGGCCTGGGTGAGCGCGATCGTGCCCGCGGTGACCAGGAAGATCAGCACCGCCATGCCCACGAGGTGGAACATCGAGAACTGCGCCATGCCCTCCACCTTGCGGAACATGTTCGTGGCCGCGAAAAGCGCGTCCGGCAGGCGGCTGACGATATTGACGGTGATGATCATCGAAATGCCGTTCCCGATGCCGCGCTCCGTCATCTGCTCGCCCAGCCACATCATCAGCACCGTGCCCGTGGTGAGCGAAAGGACGGTCATCAGCCGGAAACCGATGCCCGGGTGCGGCACCAGGACGGCGTCCGGGATGCCCAGCGAGCCGGGCCGCTCCAGGCTCACGGCCAGCACGGTGCCCTGGATGCAGCAGATGGCGATGGTCAGGTACCGCGTATACTGCGTCAGCTTCTGCCGGCCGGATTCGCCCTCGCGCGCCAGGCGCTCCAGGGCCGGAATGATGGCCGTCATCAGCTGCAGGATGATGGAGGCGCTGATATAGGGCATGATGCCCAGCGCGCCCACCGCGCAGTTCGCCAGCGCGCCGCCGCTGAAAAGGTCAATCCACCCCAGGAACCCGCCCCCGACCTGGCTCTCGATGCTTTCGATGACGCGCCGCAGCGCCAGCGCGTCAACGCCCGGCGCGGGCACGGTGGCCACCAGCCGGCAGATGAAGATCAGCCCCAGCGTAAAGAGGATGCGCCGTCGCAGCTCGGGAATCTTGAGCGAGTTGGAGAAGGCGGAAAGCATCAGTCTGCCGTAACCTCGCAAACGCCGCCCGCGGCCTCGATCTTGAGGCGCGCCGCGGCGCTGAACGCCTGCGCCTTGACCACAAGCCGGCGGTCAAGCGCGCCGGATCCCAGAATCTTGACGCCCTGCGGCGCCTTGGTCACCAGGCCGCCATCCTTGAGCGCCTTGACGGTGACTTCGCTGCCCGCGTCGAAGCGGGCCAGGTCGCCGACGTTGACCGGCGCGTAGGACACGGCCCGCGGATTCTTGAAGCCGCGCTTGGGTATGCGCCGGATCAGGCGCATCTGGCCGCCTTCGAATCCCGGCTTGCGCTTGTGCCCCTTGCGCGCCATCTGCCCCTTGTGCCCGCGGCCGCAGGTCTTGCCCTTGCCGGACGCCTTGCCCCGGCCGACCCGCATGGCGTCGCGCCGCGCGCCCGGGGTGTTGACAAGCGATTCAAGCCTCATGGCAATCCCACCTCGGAACCTAGACGGCGACGTTGCGCGTCGCCGCGACTTCCTCGCGCGAACGGAGCTGCTGCAGCGCCGCCACGCACGCTTTAACGACGTTCAACTGGTTGCCGCTGCCCAGCGACTTCGCCAGCACGTCCCTGATACCGGCCATCTCCAGCACCGAACGCGCTCCGCCGCCGGCAATCACGCCGGTGCCGGGCGCGGCCGGGCGCAGCATGACCACGCCGCCGTCGCAGACGCCGGTGACCTCGTGCGGAATGGTCTTCTCGACCATGGTCACCGAAAACATGCTCTTGCGCGCCGCCTCCCCGCCCTTGCGGATGGCGTCCGCCACTTCGTTGGCCTTGCCGAAACCGTAGCCCACGCGCCCCGCGCGGTTGCCGACCACAACCACGGCGCTGAAACTGAAGCGCCGGCCGCCCTTGACGACCTTCGAACAGCGGTTGACGAAAACCACCCGCTCCTCAAACTCGGGTGTCGCGGACACTTCTTCTTCGCGGTAGCTCACTTATCCTCCTCCGCCTCCGCCCCGGCCTCCGGCGCCGCGCCCGCGGGCTCCAGCCGCCCGGCCCTCAGGCCCGCCCCGACGGCGGCCTCAACCAGGGCCTTGATCCGCCCGTGGTACTTGAACCCGCCGCGGTCGACGACGACTTCGCCGATGCCGCGCGCCAGCGCCTGCGCCGCCGCGCTGCGCCCCAGCTCCCGCGCCGTTTCGACGTTCTTCCGGCCGCCGTCCGAAACGGCCGCGGCCAGCGTCACGCCGCGGTCGTCGTCCACGAACTGCACGGCAATCCGCCGGTTGGAGACGTAGACCGCCATGCGCGGCCGTTCGGCGGTGCCGCTTATCTTGCGGCGCACCCGCCGGTGCCGCCGCCGCCGCGAATCGCTTCTGTTCTTGAGCTTCACTGCTGTCTCCGCGCCCCTCAGGCCACCGTCTTGCCGACCTTGCGCCGCACGCGCTCGCCCTTGTACCGCAAGCCCTTGCCCTTGTAGGGCTCCGCCGGAAAGAACGACCGGATCCGGGCCGCCGTATCCCCGACGCGCTGCTTGTCCGCGCCCGTCACGGCGATGGCCGTGCCGCCCTCCACGGCGACCGTGATGCCCTCGGGCACTTCGAACACCACCGGGCTGGAAAAGCCCAGCGTCATTTCGAGCCTGGTGCCGCGCAGCGCCGCGCGGAACCCCACGCCTTCCATTTCCAGGTCGCGCCGGTAGCCCTGGCTGACGCCTTTGACCATGTTCGCCACGAGACTCCGCGCCAGGCCGTGAAAGCTCGCGGCGCGGTCGTCTTCCCCGCGGGACTCGATCACGATCTGCGCGCCGTCCTTCACGCGGGCCGCGGTCTGGGGCGGCAGCTCAAGCGCCAGCTCGCCCTTGGGTCCCTTGGCCCTGACGGTGCCGCCCGCCACGCTGACGGCGACCCCCGCCGGTATCGCGATCGGTTGCTTTCCTATCCTTGACATCGCCGGCTCCCGTTTCCGCCGCGCCCCGCGTCCGCGGGCCGCCGCCCTACCAGACCGTGCACAGAATCTCTCCGCCCAGGTTGCGCTGCTTGGCCTCTTTGCCGGTCATCACGCCCTGCGAAGTGCTGAGGATCACCGTGCCCATTCCGCCCAGAACGCGCGGGACGTCCCGCGCCGCGGTGTACAGGCGGCGCCCCGGACGGCTCGCGCGCCGCAGCCCGCGAATGACCGGCGCGCGGGACGCGTCGTACTTGAGGTACACGCGCAGCTTGCGGCGGTTTTCGCCTTCCACGACGTAGTCGCTCACGTAGCCTTCCCGTTTGAGCAGGCGCGTGATTTCGGTCTTCATCCGCGAGCAGGGCACGTCCACCATCTCGTGCCCCGCGCTCTGCGCGTTGCGAATGCGCGTCAACATGTCGGATATCGGGTCAACTAGACTCATTGTCGGTCCACCGTTACCAGCTCGCCTTGGTCACGCCCGGGATCTTTCCCGTCGTCGCCAGCTCCCGGAAACAGATCCGGCAGATCTGGAACTTCCGCATGTACGCCCGCGAACGGCCGCAGCGGCGGCAGCGGTTATGGACCCGCACGCCGAAGCGCGGCTTCCGCCGGGACTTGACAATCAATGCTGTCCTCGCCAATGCTTCGCCTCCTAGTTCGCCGCGAGCGGCACCCCCATCAGCTTCAGCAGCGCCCGCGCCCCGTCGTCGTTCGCCGCCGATGTAACCAGGGTCACATCCATGCCCTGGGTCACCGACACCGCGTCGGGATCGATCTCGGGGAAGATGATCTGCTCGCGAATCCCGATGGTGTAGCTGCCGCGCCCGTCAAAGGCGGACGCCGGCAGGCCCCTGAAATCGCGGATACGCGGCAAGGCCGCGCTGATCAGCCGGTCCAGAAACTCGTACATGCGCCGGCCGCGCAGCGTCACCTTGGCGCCCACGACCGCGCCGCCGCGCAGCTTGAAGTTCGAAATGCTCTTGCGCGCCTTGGTCAGCACCGGCCGCTGTCCCGTGATGCGGGCCAGCTCTTCGGCCAGCGCGTTGGCCGACTCCCGCCGCGCGCTGCCGATGCCCATGTTCACCACGATCTTCATCAGGCGCGGCACGCTCATGCGGTTGCTCAGGCCGAGCGTCTCCCGCAGTTGCGGCACGATGTCGTCGAAGTACTTCTTCTCAAGTCCGGCTTTCATATCGATCACCCGCCGAACGCGTGCCCGCAGCGCCGGCACTGCCGCCGCGCGCGGTCGCCTTCCTTGACGCGGCGAACCCGCACGCCGCGCTTGCATTCCGGGCAGTAGAGCATCACGTTGCAGAGGCTCAGCGGCGCCTCCTTCGCGCCGATGCCGCCCTGCGGATTGTCCTGGGTCTTGCGCAGGCATTTCTTCACGATCCGCAGCCCCTCGACAACCACACGGCCGCGGGCGGGCAGGACCTGCAGAACCTTGCCGGACTTGCCGGCGTCGGCGCCGGCCACGGCGATCACCGTATCGTTCTTTCTTATGCGCAGCCCGCTCATGGCCTCACAGCACCTCCGGCGCCAGCGAGATTATCTTCATGAAGCCCTTCTCGCGCAGCTCCCTGGCGACCGGGCCCAGGATGCGCGTGCCGATCGGATTCAAACCGTCATCAACCAGCACCACCGCGTTGTCGTCGAAGCGCACGAAGGTCCCGTCCTGGCGCCCGACGCGCTGCGTCGTCCGCACCACCAGGGCCCGCGCGACCTGGCCCTGCTTGACCATGCCGGCCGGCTGCGCCTCCTTGACGGCCACGCGGATCACGTCGCCGATGCGCGCGTAGCGCTTGCGCTGGCCGATGATCCGGAAGCAGCGCACGCGCCGCGCGCCGCTGTTGTCGGCAACGGTCAGATCAGTTCCTTCCTGTATCATGCCTCACGCTCCGCCGCCTTCGCGGCGCGCTGCGTCACTTCGACCAGCCGCCAGCGCTTCAGGCGGCTCTTGGGCCTCATCTCGGTGATCACGACCGCATCGCCCACCGCGGCCGCGTTCTGCTCGTCATGCGTGTGGCAGCGCTTCGCGGTGGTCACGGTCTTGCCGTACACCGGGTGCGGCTCGCGCCTCTGCACGAGCACCACCACGGTCCGGTCGCCGCTCCTGCTGACGACCACCCCCTTGCGCCGCTTGCGAACTCCGCGCGTCTTCTGCAAGGCCTCAGGCATGACAACTATATCCCCCGTTCCTGCATTACCGTCATGATCCGCGCGATCTCGCGGCGCAGGGTCCGCAGGCGCAGCGGCTGCTCGGCATGGCCGCCGATGCGCTTCTTCATGCGCAGCCCGCCCAGCTCGCGCCGCGCCTCGGCAAGCATGTGCCGGATCTCCTCGTCCGCCTGTTCGCGGATCCTGCCCGCCTTCATTGGCCTCCTGCTCCCGCGGCCGCCTAGGCGGCATGCCGCGCAATGTACCTTGTTTTCACGCCCAGCTTGGCCGCGGCCAGCCGCATGGCCTCGCGCGCCGTGTGCTCCGGCACGCCGCTGATCTCGAAAATCACCTTGCCCGGCGTGACCACCGCCACCCAGAACTCGGGGTTGCCCTTGCCCTTGCCCTGCCGCGTTTCAATGGGCTTCTTGGTCACCGGCTTGTCCGGAAAGAGCCTGATCCACAGACGGCCGCGGCGTTTCATGTGCCGGTTGATCGCCACGCGGCAGGCCTCGATCTGGGCGCCCTTCACCCAGGCCCGCCCCAGCGCCTTCAAGCCGTACTCGCCGAAGGCCAGCGCGTTGCCCACCGAGGCGATTCCCTTGCGGCTTCCGCGCTGCACCTTGCGGTGCTTCACCCTTTTCGGCATCAGCGCCATGCTTGATCAGCGGCCGCGCGCGGCCTGCTCCTCCTCCGGCTTGCGGCAGATCCACACCTTGATCCCGATGCGCCCCGCCGTGGTCACCGCCTCGGCAAAGCCGTAGTCGATGTTGGCGCGCAACGTGTGCAGCGGGATCTTGCCCTCCTTGTACCATTCCACGCGCGACAGCTCGGCCCCGCCCAGGCGCCCGCTGGCGCGGATCTTGATCCCGTCCACCCCCAGGTCCATGGCGATCTTCAGGGCCCGCTTCATGGCGCGGCGGAAGGAAACCCGCCGCGATACCTGCAGCGCGATGCTTTCGGCCACGAGCTGCGCGTTGGCGTCGGGGTTGCGCACCTCGCGGATTTCCACGTACGACTCCTTGCCGGTCAGATCCGCGATCTCCCCGCGGATGCGCTCAATGTCCTGCCCCTTCCGGCCGATCACGATGCCCGGCCGGGCCGTGTGAATGCTCACGCGCACGCGATTGGCGTAGCGCTCGATGATCACGTCGGACACGGCCGCGTTCTCCAGGCGCTTCTTGACCAGCGCGCGGATCGCGTCGTCCTCGACCAGATAACCGCCGAACGTCCGCTTGTCGGCAAACCACCGCGAGCGCCAGTCCTTGTTGACCGTGACGCGCAGCCCGATCGGATTGACCTTCTGTCCCAAGCGTTTTCTCCTTATGCCCGACTCACCGGTCGGTCAGCGTTACGCGGATGTGGCTCGTGCGCCGCCGGATGTGACTCACCATGCCGCGCGCCCGCGGCCAGTACCGCTTCAACGCCGGCCCTTCGTCCACGACCGCCTCTTTCACGCGCAAGGCGTCGACCGACAGCTTGGCGTTGTTCTCCGCGTTGGCGACGGCCGACTTCAACGTCTTGCCCAGCAGGAAAGCGCCCTTGCGCGGATTGAAACCCGTAACCTGCAGCGCCTCGTTCACGGAGAGCCCCGTGATGCGGCGCGCCAGGTCGCGCAGCTTGCCGGGCGCGATTCGCGCATATTTCGTTGTCGCGACGACTTCCACTTTTCCAATCCCCCGCCGCCCGGGCGCCTACTTGAGCGCCGCGGTCTTGTCCGTGTGCGCCCCGTGGCGGCGGAAGGTGCGCGTGGGCGCAAATTCCCCCAGCCGGTGGCCGACCATGTTTTCGGTGACGAAGATCGAGATGTGCTGCTTGCCGTTGTGTATGGCCATCGTATGCCCCACGAACTCCGGCACGACCATCGACCGGCGCGACCAGGTCTTGATCGGCCGGCGATCGCCGGAACGATTCATGCGTTCGACTTTCTTCATCAGCTTCGGATCCACGTAGGGCCCCTTCTTGATCGAACGCGCCACGACTATTTCCTCCGCTTGACGATGACCTTGTCCGACGTCTTCCGCCTGTGCCGCGTCTTGCCGGCCTTGGCCAGCTTGCCCCACGGCGACACCGGATGCCCGCCGCCGGAGCTGCGGCCTTCCCCGCCGCCCATGGGATGGTCGATCGGGTTCATGGCCACGCCGCGCACGGTGGGCCGTATGCCGCGCCAGCGCTTGCGGCCGGCCTTGCCTTCGCTCAGGCTGGAGTGCTCGGCGTTGCCCACCTGCCCGACCGTCGCCATGCAATTCGCGTTGACCATGCGGATCTCGCCCGACGGCAGCCGCAGGGTCGCCATCGCGCCGGCCCGCGCCATGAGCTGCGCGCTCTGCCCCGCGCTGCGCACCAGCACGCCGCCCCCGCCCGGGCGCAGCTCGACGCCGTGGACCGCCGTGCCCAGCGGCATCGCGGAAAGCGGCATGGCGTTGCCCGGCTGGGGCTCCGCCTCCGGCCCGGAGAGCAGAACCATCCCGGGGCGCACGCCCTGCGGGGCGAGAATGTAGCGCTTCGCGCCGTCCGCGTAATGCAGCAGCGCCAGGCGCGCCGAGCGGTTGGGGTCGTACTCGATCGCCGCCACGCGGGCCGGAATGCCGGCCTTGTCGCGCTTGAAATCGATCACGCGGATCTTGCGCTTGTGCCCGCCGCCCCGGTGCCGGATCGTGATCCGTCCGGAACCGGCGCGGCCCGCGACGCGCTTGCGCGATTTGACAAGACGGCGCTCCGGACGCGCCTTGGTGATCTCCTCGAAGGAGGCCCCGGTCGTAAAGCGCCGGCTTGCCGTCGTCGGCCTGTATTTCTTGACAGCCATTCCCGTCCTCAGGTTACGTCGATCGTGTCGCCCGGCTTGAGCGTCACCACGGCGCGCTTCCAGTCCGGCCGCCGTCCGTAGCGCACCGTCCGCTCGCGCCGGCGTTTGCCCAGATAGTTCATGGTGTTGACGCCCGTCACGGTCACGTTGAAAAGCTTCTCCACGGCCCGCTTGATCTCGATCTTGTTGGCCGAGCGCGCCACGCGGAAGAGCACCTTGTTCTGCGCCTCGTTCATGGCCGTGCCCTTCTCGGTCACCTGCATCTCAAGAACAACGGACGAGGGTTCCTTCACGGCGTCTTCCTCCCGTCGCGCTCCAGCCGCTGCCTGAGCACTTCCATGCCCTCGCGGTCCGCCACGATCACCGGGTAGCGCAGCACCTGGTAGACGTTCGCCGCCGCCGCGGGCAACACTTCGACGCCGGCCACGTTGCGCGCCGCCAGCGCCAGGTTGCGCCCCACCCTGGCGGCCAGCACCAGGGCGCGTCCTTCAATCTTGAGCGCCTTCAGGAACGCCACGAACCCGCGCGTCTTGCCCTCCGCCATCTCGAGCGACTCGACCACCTTGACGTCTCCCGCGGAGATGCGCTCGCTCAGGGCGCGGCTGAACGCCAGCCGGGCCACGCGGCGGTTCACCTTCCCGCCGTACTTGCGGGGGTGCGGCCCGAAGGCCACGCCGCCGCCGCGCCAGACCGGCGACTGGCGCAGGCCGGCGCGCGCGCGCCCGGTGCCCTTCTGCCGCCAGGGCTTGCGGTTGCTGCCGGCCACCTCGCCCTTGCGCAGCGTGGAGGCCGTGCCCGCGCGCTGCCGGGCGCGGTAGGCCGTCACCGCGTCGTGCACGGCCTGCTCGCCCCGGTCCAGCACGAGCAGCGCGTCGTCAACCTCGAACGCGCCCGCGGGCGCGCCCTTGCCGTCATATACCTTGAGCGTACTCACGCCTCAGCCGCTTTCCTTTTCAAAGCCTTGCGGACCATGAGCAGGCCGCCCGCCGGTCCGGGCACCGCGCCGCGGACGAGAAGCACGTTGTCCTCGCCGCGCACCTGCACCACGCGCAGGTTCTGCTGCGTCACCCGCCGGTGGCCCATGTGCCCCGGCATGCGGTGCCCCTTGTGAATCCGCCCCGGGTACGAACGGCACCCGACGGCCCCGATGCGGCGCTTGGAATGCCCGCCGTGGGTCATGGGGCCGCCGCGCATGCGGTGACGCTTCATCACGCCCTGGAAGCCCTGCCCCTTGGAGATGCCGATCACGTCGACGTAGGCCGCGCCCTCGAAGATCGCCACGGTCACCGTGTCGCCGGGCTTGACCTCCTCGCCCTCGTCCAGCGTGAACTCGCGCAGCGCCCGCCGCGGCGCCACGCCGGCCCGCTTGAACACGCCGCGCAGCGGCTGCGTCACGCGCTGCTCCTTCTGCGCCTCGAAGCCCAGCTGCGCCGCCTCGTAGCCGTCGCGCGCCTGCGTCTTGCGCGACACGACCACGCACGGCCCCGCCTCGATCACGGTCACCGGCACCCGCCGGCCTTCGCCGTCGAACACCTGCGTCATGCCCACTTTGCGTCCGATCAACCCGTTCATGGCTTCGCTCAGATCTTGATCGTGATGTCCACGCCCGCCGGAAGATTCAGCTTCTTGAGCTCGTCCACGGTCTTGGCCGTGGGGTTCACGATGTCCAGCAGCCGCTTGTGCGTGCGCATCTCGAACTGGTCCATCGACTTCTTGTCCACGTGCGGGCTGCGGTTCACGGTGTAGCGCTCGATGCGCGTGGGCAGGGGCGTCGGCCCCACGAGTTGCGCGCCCGTGCTGCGCGCCGTCTCAATGATGTCGCGCACCGCCTGGTCCAGGACGCCGTGGTCGTAGCCCTGCAGCCGAATCCGGATCCGTTGACTTTCCACCGCCATGCTTTACTCCAGCATACCGCGCCTGATCGCCTCAGGCACGATGTCGAATCCTTCAGGTTCCATGGTGTAGCTGCCCCGCCCGCGCGTGAGCGAACGGACGGCGGTCGAGTATCCGAACATTTCGGCCAGGGGAACGCCCGCGCGCACGGCCTGCAGGCCGCCGCAGGCCGTCACGTCCCGCACCTTGCCGCGGCGCCCGTTGAGGTCGCCGAGCACGTCGCCGAGAAACTCGTCGGGCGCGATGATTTCCAGGGCCATGACGGGCTCCAGAAGCTCCGGATTCGCGCCCTGCACCGCCTCGCGGAAGGCCATCACCGCGGCGGTCCGGAAGGCGACGTCGCTGGAGGTCTCCTCGTCGGCCTGGCCGTCGGTCACCGTCGCCTCGATATCCGTGACCCGGTAGCGGGCCAGCACGCCGGTGTCCATCGCGTCGCGGATGCCCTGCTCCACGTCGCCGCGGAACGCCGCGGGCACGGCGCCGGACGGCGCCGCGAAATCGATCTTCCGCCCCGCGCCGCGCTTCGCCGGCGCCACGCGCAGCCTGACCCGCGCGAAATGCCGGCGCCCGCCGATCTCGCGGTCGAAGACGCTTTCCGCCTCGGACGGCGCCGCAATCGTTTCGCGGTAGGACACCATGGGTTTGCCGGTGTTGGCGCGCACGTTGAACTCGCGCAGCATGCGGTCGACGATGATCTCCAGGTGCAGCTCGCCCATGCCGCGCAGGATCAGCTGCCCGGTCTCGGCATCCCGGTCCACGACGCAGGTCGGATCCTCCGCCGCCAGGGACTGCAGCGCGGCCTCCAGCTTGTCGCGGTCGGCCCGCGCGCGGGGCTCGACGGCCATGGACATCACCGGCTCGGGAAACGCGATGCGCTCCAGCAGGAGCGGCGCGTTCTCGGCGCAGAGCGTGTCGCCCGTGGTGGCGTCCTTCAGGCCGGCCACGGCCCCGATCTCGCCGGTGTGCAGCACGTCCACGTCGCTGCGGCTGTCCGCGTGCAGCTTCAGCAGCCGCCCGATGCGCTCGCGGGTGTGCGTGCGGGGGTTGAAGACGTTCTGCCGCTTGCGAAGCTTGCCCGAATAGACCCGCACGAACTGCAGGCGTCCCACGAAGGGGTCCGCGGCCACCTTGAAAACCAGCGCGCTCACCGGCGCGGCGTCGTCCGCCCCCCGCACGACCGGTTCGTCCGTCCGGGGATGCCGCCCCGTCACGGGGGGCACGTCCAGCGGCGAGGGCAGGTAGGCCACGACCGCGTCGAGCAGCGGCTGCACGCCCTTGTTGCGCAGGGCCGCGCCGCAAAGCACCGGCACGATGCGCCCCCTGACCGTGGCGCGGCGCAGGCCGGCGCGCAGCGTTTCGGCGGGCACGTCCGGGCTCCGCACGTAAGCCTCGAGCACCTCTTCGTCCTGCTCGCCCAGGCGCTCGACCAGCTCGGCGCGCGCGCGCAACGCCTCGGCCGCCGGCCCGGGCGGAAGCTCCGCCACGCGCACTTCGGCGCCCAGGCGCGCTTCGTCGAACGTGAGCAGTTTCATCTCGATCAGGTCGATTACCCCGCGGAACGCGTCTTCGCGCCCCCACGGCAGCTGCACGGCCGCGGCCGGCGCGCGCAGCCGGCTGCGCATCGCGTCCACCACGCGCCCGAAATCGGCCCCCACGCGGTCCATCTTGTTGACGAAGGCGATGCGCGGCACGCGGTAGCGGTCGGCCTGCCGCCAGACCGTCTCCGACTGCGGCTGCACGCCGCCCACGCCGCAGAACACGCCCACGGCGCCGTCCAGCACGCGCAGGGAGCGTTCGACTTCGATCGTGAAGTCAACGTGTCCCGGCGTATCGATGATGTTCACCTCGTGGCCGTTCCACCGGCAGGTGGTCGCCGCGCTGGTAATCGTTATGCCGCGCTCCTTCTCCTGCGCCATCCAGTCCATGGTCGCCGTGCCGTCGTGCACCTCGCCCATGCGGTGGACGCGGCCGGCATAGTACAGCATGCGCTCCGTGGTGGTGGTCTTGCCCGCGTCGATGTGCGCCACGATCCCGATGTTGCGCAGCCGGGAGAGGCGGGCGGACTCCACCCCCGCCCCGGCGTGCGGGACGCCGGCGTTCGCTTTCTTCTCGCGCTTGGAGTCCAAGACGGCAACCGTTTCCATTTCTGACACCCGACTCACCACGCGTAGTGCGCAAAAGCCTTGTTCGCCTGGGCCATGCGGTGCGTATCGTCGCGCTTCCGTATGGCGTTGCCCTGACTGTTGAAGGCGTCAAGCAGTTCCAGCGCCAGGGCCCGGCCCATGGACACGCCCTTGCGCTCCCGGCAGAACTGGCAGATCCAGCGCAGGGCCAGCGCCATCTGCCGCTCGCGCCCCACTTCCACGGGCACCTGGTACGTGGCGCCGCCCACGCGGCGCGACTTGACCTCCACCCGCGGCTTCACATTGTCGACGGCGCGGACCAGGACTTCCAGCGGGTCCTGCCCGCTGGTCTTGGCCACGTGCGCCAGCGCCCCGTAGACGATCCGCTCCGCCGTGGATTTCTTGCCGCGGCGCATGACGTGGTTGATGACCCTGGCCACAAGCTCGCTGTTGTGCTTGGGGTCGGGCACCAGGGTGCGTTTCACGGATCTGCGCCTTCTTGCCATGGCCTACCCCGCTCAGCCTTTCCGCGCCTTCTTGACGCCGTACTTCGAACGGCCGCGATTCCGGCCGTCCACGCCGAGACTGTCCAGCGTGCCCCGCACGATGTGATAGCGCACGCCGGGCAGATCCTTTACGCGGCCGCCGCGCACGAGCACCACGCTGTGCTCCTGCAGGTTGTGCCCCACGCCCGGTATGTAGGCCGTGACCTCGTAGCCCGAGGTCAGCCTCACGCGCGCCACTTTGCGCAGCGCCGAGTTAGGCTTCTTGGGCGTCTGCGTCTTGACCAGCAGGCACACGCCGCGCCGCTGGGCACAGCCCGCCAGGGCGGGCGACTTGCTCCGCCGGCGCGCCTGCCGTCGGCCCTTGCGTATCAATTGATTCGTCGTAGGCACCTGTTTTTCTCCATTGTCCCGTGACGCAAAAGCCGGAGCTTGTATCACACGGCGCGCTCCGGCACAAGCTTAACCGAGCAATTCCTGCAGACGTTTGCCGGCGGAGTCTTCCGGTTTCTCCCGCGGCTCCTCGGGCAGCGGCTCCGCCAGCGGCACGAGCTTGATGTTGCGGTAGATCGGGAATCCCGTTCCGCCGGGGACCAGATGCCCCATGATCACGTTCTCCTTGAAGCCGCGCAGGCCGTCCGTGCGGCCCAGGGTCGCGGCGTCCGTAAGCACGCGCGTCGTGTCCTGGAAGGAGGCCGCGGAGATGAAGCTGTCGGTCTCCAGCGACGCCTTGGTGATGCCCAGCAGCGCGGGCGTCGCCTCGGCCGGACGCTTGCCGTCGGCCACGGCCTTCTCGTTCTCATCAATGAAGCGCTGCTTCATGACCTGCTCGCCCCACAGGAAATCGGTGTCGCCCGGGTTGGTGATGCGCACCTTGCGCAGCATCTGGCGCACGATGATTTCGATGTGCTTGTCGTTGATCTGCACGCCCTGCAGCCGATAGACCTCCTGGACCTGGTTGACGAGGTATTCCTGGAGTTCCTGCGGCCCGCACACGTCCAGGATTTCCTGGGGCACGATCGGTCCTTCCGTGAGCTGCTGGCCCTTGCGCACGCGGTCGCCCTTGAACACCACGATATGCTTGCCCATGGGGATGAGGTGCTCTTCCGTGGCGCCGGTGGTTTCGTCGCGAATGATCAGGCAGCGCCGCCCGCGCTGGTTCGGGCCGAAGTCCACGATGCCTTCGATCTTGGCGATCTCGGCCGCGTCCTTGGGGTGGCGCGCCTCGAAGAGCTCCGCCACGCGCGGCAGGCCGCCGGTAATGTCGCGCGTCTTGGACTCCTTGCGCGGCGTCTTGGCCAGCAGGCCGCCGGGCGCCACGCGCGCGCCTTCCTTGACCATGACGTGCGCGCCGGCCGGGATGCTGTAGTAGCCCAGCACCTCCTCGGAACCCGCGGCCCGCACCACGATCTGCGGATGCAGGTCTTCCTTGGTCTCCAGGACCACCGTGCCGCGCAGGCCGGTCGCCTCGTCGATTTCCTTCTTGACCGAGACGTTCTCGACGAAGTCGTGGAAGCCGACGACGCCTTCCTGCTCCGCCAGGATCGGGACGCTGTAGGGATCCCACTTGGCCAGCGTCTGCCCCTTCCTGGCGGCGCCGTTGTCCGCCACCATGACCAAAGCCCCGATCGCCGCGGTGTAGCGCTCCAGTTCCTCTCCGCTCGGGTCGTGCACGGCGATCACGCCGTTCTTGTTGAGCACGACGTGGTCGCCCTCTTCATTCCGCACCACGCGCAGATCGTGGTAGCGCACGATGCCGTCGTTCTTGGCCGTGATCTCCGGCTGCTTGAAGACCGAGCTGGCCGTTCCGCCGATATGGAACGTGCGCATGGTCAGCTGCGTGCCGGGCTCGCCGATGGATTGCGCGGCGATGATGCCCACGGCGGTTCCGATCTCGACCGGGCGCCCCGTCGCCAGGTCGCGTCCGTAGCAGCGCGCGCAGACCGCGCTGGGCGATTCGCACGTCAGCGCGCTGCGGATGCGCACCCGCTCGATGCCCGCGCGCATGATCCTTTCGCAGGCGGTCTCGTCGATCCCGTCGCCGGCCTTGACGATCACCTCGTTCCGGACGGGGTCCGCGATGTCGTTGAGCGCCGTGCGCCCCAGGATGCGCGTGCGCAGCGAGACCGAATCCTCCTCGCCTTCCGCGACGCCCGCCACTTCGATGCCGTTGAGGGTATTGCAGTCGTGCTCCACCGCGATCACGTCCTGCGCCACGTCCACCAACTTGCGCGTGAGGTATCCGGCGTCCGCGGTCTTCAGCGCCGTGTCCGCCAGCCCCTTGCGCGCGCCGTGCGTGCTGATGAAGTACTCCAGCACGCTGAGGCCCTCGCGGAAGTTGGATATGATCGGCCGCTCGATGATCTCGCCGGAGGGCTTGGCCATCAGGCCGCGCATGCCGGCCAGCTGCCGGATCTGCTGCCGGCTTCCGCGCGCCTTGGAGTCGACCATCATGAACACGGGGTTGGACTCCTCGCTGCCGGCGTTCTGCTCGATCCCGTGGTACATCGCGCTGGAGATGTTCTCGTTGGCCTGCGTCCAGATGTCCACGATCTTGTTGTAGCGCTCGCCGTCGGTGATCACGCCCTGCCGGTACTGCTTGTCCACCGCGGCCACCTGCTCGCGCGCGCGCTCGATGATCTCCTGCTTGCGGGTCGGTATGATCATGTCCACCAGCCCGATCGATATGCCGGCCAGGGTGGCGTTCTCGAATCCCATCTGCTTCAGATCGTCCAGCACCTGCACGGTGCGCTGCTGCCCCGCCAGGTCGTGACACTGCCGGATCAGCTCGCCCAGCAGCTCCTTGTTCACCAGCTCGTTGATGAAGCCCATGGCCGGCGGCCAGATCTCGTTGAAAAACACGCGGCCCGCCGTCGTGTCCAGCACGCGCGCTCCGCGCTTGCCGTAGACCGTGTCGCGCTCGAAGTCGGGATTGCGGAAGCGAATCCTGGAATGCATGTTCAAGGCGCCTTCGTCGCAGGCCAGGCGCACTTCGTTCACGTCGCCAAAGAGCGGCAGGCGCTCCCCGGGCGCGGCGACCGGCGCCTTGCGCCCCGCCGCGCCCTGGCGCAGCCGGTCGCGCTGCGAAAGCGAGGTCAGGTAGTAGATGCCGAGCGCGATGTCCTGCGTGGGGGTCATGATCGACTGCCCGCTCGACGGCGAGAAGATGCTGTTGGTCGACATCATCAGCAGACGCGACTCGAGCTGGGCCTCGACGGAAAGCGGAACGTGCACCGCCATCTGGTCGCCGTCGAAGTCGGCGTTGAAGGCCGTGCATACCAGCGGATGGATACGGATGGCGTCGCCCTCCACCAGCACCGGCTCGAAGGACTGGATGCTCAGGCGGTGCAGGGTCGGCGCGCGGTTGAGCATGACGGTCTTGCCGCGCGTGACCTCCTCCAGGATATCCCACACCTCGTCGGCCTGGCGCTCGATAAGCTTCTTCGCGCTGCGCACCGTGTGGACGATGCCCATCTCCTTCAGGCGCCGGATGATGAACGGCTCGAACAGAACCAGGGCCATCTTCTTGGGCAGGCCGCACTGGTGCAGCCTGAGATCCGGCCCGATCACGATCACGGAGCGCCCGGAATAGTCCACGCGCTTGCCCAGCAGGTTCTGGCGGAAGCGTCCGCCCTTGCCGCGCAGCATGTCGCTGAGCGACTTGAGCGGCCGGTTGCCCGCGCCCTGCACGGGCCGGCCGTGGCGGCCGTTGTCCAGCACCGCGTCCACCGCTTCCTGCAGCATGCGCTTCTCGTTGCGGATGATCACGTCCGGCGTCTTGAGCTGCTGCAGATTGCGCAGGCGGTTGTTGCGGTTGATGACGCGGCGGTAGAGATCGTTCAGATCCGAGGTCGCAAAGCGGCCGCCCTCCAGCGGGACCAGGGGCCGCAGGTCCGGCGGAATCACGGGCAGGACGTCGAGAACCATCCACTCCGGCCGCGTCCCGCTGCCGCGGAAGCCGTCCACGACCTTCATGCGCTTGGACAGCTTCTTGCGCGTCTGCTTGCTGCGGGTCTTTTCCATCTGCTCTTCGAGCTCGTCCATCAGCTTGTCGAGATCGACCGCCGCCAGCAGGTCGCGGATGCCCTCGGCGCCCATCTTCGCCGTGAAGGCTTCGCCGTACTTCTCCTGCGCCTCGCGGTATTCCATCTCCGTGAGGAGCTGCTTGGGCTTGAGCGGCGTGTCGCCGGCCTCCGTCACGCAGTAGTCCTCATAGTAGAGCACCCGCTCCAGCGCCGTGCTGGTCATGTTCAGGATGAGCCCGATCCGGCTGGGCGTGCACTTGAAGAACCAGATGTGCGAAACGGGCACCGCCAGCTCGATGTGCCCCATGCGCTCGCGGCGCACCTTGGACACGGTGACCTCCACGCCGCAGCGGTCGCAGATCACGCCCTTGTGCTTGATGCGCTTGTACTTGCCACAACTGCATTCCCAGTCCCGCGTGGGGCCGAAAATGCGCTCGCAGAACAGCCCGCCCCGCTCCGGCTTGTAGGTGCGGTAGTTGATCGTCTCGGGGTTCTTGACTTCCCCGTGACTCCACGAACGCACCGTTTCCGGCGAGGCCAGCGCGATCTGCACCGCGTCAAAAGTGCCGATACCCCCGAGTCCCGCGACTTCTTTGGCAGCGTATGTGTTCAATCCTGCGCCTCCGCCTTTCGCGCTCCGTCTACAGCGTCGGTTCCGTCGTTTCGCCGATGGTCTGCACGTTCAGGCTCAGCCCGCGCAGCTCGTTGATCAGCACGCTGAACGATTCCGGGCGGCCCGCCTCCAGGCTGTTCTCGCCCTTGACGATGGACTCGTAGATCCGCGTCCGGCCGGGCACGTCATCGCTCTTGACGGTAAGCAGCTCCTGCAGGGCGTAGGCCACGCCGTACGCCTCCAGGGCCCAGACCTCCATCTCGCCCAGGCGCTGCCCGCCGTACTGGGCCTTGCCGCCCAGCGGCTGCTGCGTCACCAGCGAGTACGGCCCGACGGCCCGCGCGTGAATCTTGTCGCTGACCAGATGATGCAGCTTCATCATGTAGATCTGGCCCACGACGACGCGCTGGTCGAAAGCCGTGCCCGTGCGCCCGTCATACAGCGTGGACTTGCCGTCGGCGGGCAGTCCCGCCTTCTCCAGCAGCTCGTCAATGCTGCGCTCCGCGATGCCGTCGAAGACCGGCGTGGACGCCTCCACGCCGAGCAGCCGGCAGGCCGCGCCCAGGTGCGTCTCGAAGACCTGGCCCAGGTTCATGCGCGAAGGCACGCCCAGCGGGTTGAGCACGATGTCCACGGGCGTCCCGTCCGGCAGGAACGGCATCTCGCAGTCCGGCATGATGCGCGCCACCACGCCCTTGTTGCCGTGCCGCCCCGCGAGCTTGTCGCCCACGGCCAGCTTCTGTTTGGTGGCCACGTAGACGCGCACCTGGCGGATGATCCCCGAGTCCACCTCGTCGCCGCTTTCGATGCGGTCGATCGCCCGCTCGTGATCCTCGTCCAGCTCGTAGAACTTGGGCTTGAACTCGCCCACGATCTCGTCGATCTTGATCTGGATGGGGCTGCTCTCGATCTGGATGTGATCGTACACCGCGGCCATCTTGCGCAGCAGGGTCTTGGTGATCTTGCGGTTGGCCGGGATGATGACTTCGCCGGAAGCGGCGTTGACGACGTCCAGCGGGATCTTCTCGCCGAGCAGCACGTTGCTGAGCGACTCGGTCAGCTCTTCCGTGAGCTGCTGCTTGCGCGCCTTGTGATCCTCGGCCAGCGACTTGGCCTGCTTGCGCCGCTCGCCCGGCGTGGCGCCGGCGGACTTGGCGTCCTTGTGCGCCGTCACCTTGACGTCCATCACGATGCCTTCCGTGCCGCTGGGCACCGTCAGCGAGGTGTCGCGCACCTCCGCCGCCTTCTCGCCGAAGATCGCGCGCAGCAGGCGCTCTTCCGGCGCCAGCTCCGTCTCGCTCTTGGGCGTGATCTTGCCCACCAGGATGTCGCTGGGCTTGACCTTGGCGCCGATGCGGATCACGCCGTCCGGCCCGAGGTCCTTGAGGGCCTCCTCGCCCACGTTGGGAATGTCGCGCGTGATCTCTTCCGGGCCCAGCTTCGTGTCGCGCGCGCCGACCTCGAACTCCTGGATGTGCAGCGAGGTGAAGATGTCCTCGCGCAGCACCCGCTCGCTGATCAGCATGGCGTCTTCGAAGTTGTAGCCGCACCAGGGCATGAAGGCCACCAGCATGTTGCGGCCCAGCGCCAGTTCCCCTCCGCGCGTGGCGGGCCCGTCCGCCAGGACCTGGCCCTTGCGGACCCGCTGGCCGGCCGCGACCAGCGGCTTCTGGTTGAAGCACGTGCCGGCGTTCGAACGGCGGAACTTCTGCAGGGGGTAGACCTGATAGGCGTCGCGACGCGTCCGGCTCCCGGGCATCTTGCCGTCTTCCGAAACGACGATCTTGTCGGCCGAAACGTAGGCGACCGCGCCGCCGCGCGTCGCCGTAATCACCACGCGCGAGTCGCGCGCCGCGCGCGACTCCAGCCCCGTGGCCGCGTAGGGCCGCTCCGAAACCAGCAGCGGCACGGCCTGCCGCATCATGTTCGCCCCCATCAGCGCGCGGTTGGCGTCGTCGTGCTCCAGGAACGGGATCAAGCCCGCGGCCACGCTCACCACCTGCATGGGCGACACGTCCATGTAGTGCACGTCGTCCCGCGGCACCTCCAGGAACTCGCCGCGCTGCCGCACCGAAACGGTCGCGTTCGCGAAACGGCCCGAGGCGTCCAGCGGCGCGTTGGCCTGCGCGATCACGAACTTCTCTTCGCGGTCGGCGGTCAGATACTCCACCTCGTCGGTGACCCGCCCCTTGGACACGCGGCGGTACGGGCTCTCGATGAAGCCGAACTCGTTCACGCGGGCGTAGATGCTCAGCGACGAGATCAGCCCGATGTTCGGTCCTTCCGGCGTCTCGATCGGACAGATGCGGCCGTAGTGGCTGCTGTGCACGTCGCGGACTTCGAACCCGGCCCGCTCGCGGCTCAGGCCGCCGGGGCCCAGCGCGCTCAGGCGCCGCTTGTGGGCCAGCTCCGACAACGGGTTGGTCTGGTCCATGAACTGGCTCAGCTGGCTGCGCGCGAAGAAATCCTGCACCACCGCCGACAGCGACTTGGAATTGACCAGGCGCTGGGGCGTGAGCACGCCGCTGGTGGGATCGAAGAGGGTCATGCGCTCGCGGATCAGGCGCTCCGTGCGCGCCAGGCCCACGCGGCACTGGTTCTCCAGCAGCTCGCCGACCGTGCGCACGCGCCGGCTGCCGAGGTGGTCGATGTCGTCCACGGCGGACTCGCCCTTGCGCAGGCTGATCAGGTGGCGGATCGTCTCGATCACGTCCAGCTTGTCGAGCGTGCGCAGGCTGTCCGGCACCTTGCCGGCCAGGTCCAGCTTCTGGTTGATCTTGTAGCGCCCCACCAGGCCCAGGTCGTAGCGCTTGGCATCGAAGAACTGCCGCTTCAGCAGCTGCCGCGCGTTGGAAGGCGTGGCCGGATCGCCCGGGCGCAGGCGGTGATAGATGTCCTTCAGCGCCTCGTCCATGGAGTGCGTTTCGTCGGCCCGCACGGTGGCCAGGAACACGCCGCCGTCCCACGAGACATCCGCCACGTCCGCCGTCTTGAAGCCGGCGTCGCGCATCTGCTTGAGCACGGCCACGGTCACCGGATCGTACTTGCGGGCCAGCACGGTCTTGGAATCGATGTCGACCACGTCCTCCTTGAAAACCAGTCCTTCGACCTCGTCCTCGCCGGGCAGGCTGCCCAGGGAAAGGCGGCGGAACTTGTAGAACAGGTCGAGCAGCTCTTCGTCCGTGCCGTAGCCCAGGGCGCGCAGGAAAGTCGCGGCCAGGAACTTGCGGCGGCGGCGGCGGCGGTCCATGTAGACCCACAACAGATCGTTGGTGTCGAACTGCAGCTCGATCCACGACCCGCGGTCCGGAATGACGCGCATGGAATACAGAATCGTGCCGTTGGGATGGACCGCCTGCTCCGAGCAGATGCCCGGCGAACGGTGCAGCTGGCTGACGACCACGCGCTCGGCGCCGTTGACCACGAAGGAGCCGTGCTCGGTCATCAGCGGGATCTCGCCCATGTACACGTCTTCTTCGCGCACTTCGTCGCCGTCCTTCAGGCGGAACGTGACGTGCAGCGGCGCGGCAAAAGTCTGGCCTTCGCGCAGACACTCCAGGGCCGACTGACGCGGCGCGGAAAGCTCGTACTTGACGAAATCCAGGACGAACCGGCCGTCGTAGCTGTCGATGGGGAACACTTCCCGGAAGACGCCGTGCAGGCCGTGCCGCTTGCGACGCGTCGCCTCCGTGTCCTTCTGCAGGAAATCACGGTAGGACTTCGTCTGGACCTCAATCATGTCCGGCGGATCTATGACGGCCCGCAATCTGCCGAAATTGGTTCTCTCAGGCATTCAGCACCCCCGCTGTCGGGTTCCGAACGACGGAACGGCCCCCGGCACGCCCGCGCCGCAGGCCGCGTTCCGCCAGGCAACCGCCCGGCCTCCTACTTGACTTCGACTTTGGCTCCCGCGGCTTCCAGCTTCTTCTTGATCTCCTCGGCTTCCTGCTTTGAAACGCCTTCCTTCACCGGCTTCGGCGCGCCGTCCACCAGGTCCTTGGAATCCTTCAGTCCCAGGCCCGTGATGGCGCGGATCTCCTTGATCACCGGTATCTTCTGGCTGCCGGCATCCGCGAGAATCACGGTAAACTCCGTCTTCTCCTCGGCTTCCGGCGCGGCGCCCGCCGCCGCGGGTCCGGCCACCGCCACGGCCGGCGCCGCCGCGGTCACCCCGAGACGCTCTTCCAGCGCCTTTACCAGGCGGGAAAGATCGAGCACGCTGATGCCCTCAATCCAGCTGATGAACTCAGCCATCTTACCCTCGACCGCGGGCATCCGGGCTTCCGCCGTCTCGGCCTTCGTTTCCTGCGCTTCCATGACTTCCGCCATCGCCTCTTCTCCTGTCTTCTACTTGGTCCCGCCCTTCTTCTCTTCCACGGCCCTGAGCACGTAGAGCAGAGAGCACAACTTCTGACGCAGCACCCCGGCCAGCTGCGACATCGGCGCCGCAACCGTGCCCACCAACTGGGCCAGAAGCACGCGGCGCGGCGGCAGCAGCGCCATGGCCCGCGCCTCGCCGGCCGACAACGGCGTCGCGCCCAGCATGCCGCCCTTCACAACCGGCCGGTCGCCGGTCCTGGCAAATTCGCGGATCATCCCGGCCACCACGCTGGCGTCGCCGCCGCCGGTGATAATGGCCGTCGGCCCCGCCAGCGCCTCCGGCACAATCTTCCAGCCGCGCTCCTCGCCCGCCCTGGCCAGCAGCGCGTTCTTGACCACGTGGCATTGCGCGCCCGTCGAACCGAGGCGCGCACGCAGCTCGGTCATGCGCTCCACGCTCAGGCCGCGGTAATCCACCATGAAGACGTAATCGCCCGCGTCCAGGTAGCCGCGCAGTTCCTCGGCCAGCGATTCCTTTTCCGGTCTCATGCTCGCAACCCCCGCCGTCAGTCCCCGACGTTCACGCGCAGCCCCACGCCCATCGTGCTGCTCAGCGTGCAGGTCCTGATGAACGCGCCCTTCGTCGAGGCCGGACGCTCCGCCCGCAGCGCGGTCAGCACCGTCTGCATGTTCGCAAGCAGTTTTTCCCTCGGGAAGGAGAGCTTGCCGAAAGCCACGCTCACGTTGCCGTGACGGTCCATGCGGAACTCCAGGCGCCCCGCCTTGCTGTCCCGCACGGCCGCGGCCGTGTCGTCGGTCACCGTGCCCGTCTTGGGGTTGGGCATCAGGCCGCGGGGGCCCAGCACGCGCCCCAGCTTGCGCACCTCCTTCATCGCCTCCGTCGTGGCAATGGCGATGTCGAAATCGGTCCAGCCGCCCTTGATCTTCTCGATCAAGTCGTCAAAGCCCACGAAATCGGCGCCCGCCTCCCGCGCCTTGTCCGCCGCCTCGCCGGAAGCGAACACCAGCACGCGCACGGTCTTGCCCGTGCCGTGCGGCAGAACCACCGTTCCGCGCACGGTCTGGTCGGACTTCGTGGGATCCACGCCCAGACGCACCGCCAGCTCCATGCTCTCGTCGAACTTCCGCGCCGCGCCGCCCTTGAGGAAGTCAATCGCCGCGGCCGGATCAAGCGCGCCCCGCGGCGCCTTGGCCTTCTGCTCCCGGTATCGCTTGCCGTGTTTAGCCATGCCCGTGACCCGCCTTGCTCACTCGCCGATATCGATGCCCATGCTGCGCGCCGTGCCCGCCACGATCCGGAACGCCTGCTCCTCGCCGCGCGCGTTGAGGTCCGCCATCTTCGTCCGCGCGATCTCGCGCACCTGCTGCGCCGTGACTTTCCCGACCTTCTCCCGGTTGGGAACGGCCGACCCCTTCGCCAGCCCCGCCGCGCGCTTCAGCAGCGCCGACGCCGGCGGACTCTTCGTTATGAACGTGAAGCTCTTGTCGTGATAGACGGTGATCACCACCGGTATCACCATGCCCGCGCGGTCCTGCGTGGCGGCGTTGAACGCCTTGCAGAACTCCATGATGTTCACGCCCTGCTGCCCCAGCGCGGGGCCCACGGGCGGCGCAGGATTCGCCTGCCCCGCCGGAATCTGCAGCTTGATCTTGCCCGTTGCCTGCTTGGCCATGTTGAACCTACGTCCGCTCCACCTGCCAGTACTCCAGTTCCACGGGCGCCGAGCGCCCGAAAATCGCCACCGACACCTTCAGCTTGCCCCGGTCCGGATCCACCTCCTCCACCACGCCGCTGAAGTTGAGGAAGGGGCCGTCCGTGATCTTCACCGTCTCGCCGGGCTCGTAAACCACCTTGGGCTTGACCGCCTCGCGCTTCTCCTCGACCTGGTTGAGAATCACCTCAACCTCCTTCTCGGAGAGCGGCACCGGCTTGTCCCCGCCGATCAGCCCGATCGTTCCGGGCGTCTCGCGCACGAAATGCCAGGCACGGTCGAGCACGCGCTTGTCCTCCCCGTAAAGGGCCATGTGAACCAGCACGTACCCCGGGAAGAACTTCCGCGTCGTCGTCGAGCGCACGCCCTTCTTGACCTCGGAAACCTTCTCGGTCGGGATGATCACCTCGTCAACGTAATCCGCCATCTCCTCCTGCTTGAGGCGGCGCAGGATGCTTTCGCGCACCTTGCCCTCCTGCCCCGTCAGCGTGTGTATAACGAACCACTGCTTCTGCATCGCGCTCAGCTCGAAGGAAACACCAGCTTCAACAGCCAGATCAGGATCTGGTCGCTCGCTCCCACGAACACGGCGAGCAGCACCACCGCCACAATCACAACCGCCGTGGACTCAACCAGCTCGTGCCGGTCCGGCCAGGTCGACTTGCGCGTCTCCCCGGCAACTTCGCCGAGAAACACGCGCGCCCCACGGACCATGTCGCGCACCGCCTTCATGACTCAAGCAATACGAACCCGCGCCCGACGCTTCCCGACCTGGAGAAGAACAGCCTTCCAGCGCGGCCAAGGCCCGCCCCACGCCGCGCCACCCCTCTCCCACGCCGCACGGCAAGCCATCCTGCACGGCCCATGGCAGGCCAGGAGGGAATCGAACCCCCAACCCCCGGTTTTGGAGACCGGTGCTCTGCCAGTTGAGCTACTGGCCTGTCGATCCGCCTCAGCGCACTTCCTTGTGCGCCGTACGCTTGCGCTCGAACCAGCAGTACTTCTTGATCTCCAAACGGTTAGGCGTAAGCGTCTTGTTCTTCGTCGTCATGTAGTTACGACGCTTACACTCGGTACAGGCCAACGTTACAAGCTCTCTGGGCATCGCCAAAACACTTCCCGGCCGGATCCGTACGCTCCCCGGCCTACGCGATAACCTTGCTCACCGCGCCGGCGCCAACCGTCCGGCCGCCCTCGCGGATCGCGAAGCGCATCTTCTCCTCCATGGCCACGGGAACGATGAGCTTCACCTCCATGCTCACGTTGTCGCCCGGCATCACCATCTCCACGCCCTCGGGCAGAATAATGTCGCCGGTCACGTCCGTCGTGCGGAAATAGAACTGCGGACGGTACCCCTTGAAGAACGGGGTGTGCCTTCCGCCTTCCTCCTTGCTCAACACGTAAACCTCGGCGTTGAAGTGCGTGTGCGGCGTGATCGATCCCGGCTTGGCCAGCACCTGCCCGCGCTCCACCTCTTCCTTCTTGGTGCCGCGCAAAAGCACGCCCACGTTGTCGCCGGCCTGGCCCTGGTCCAGCAGCTTGCGGAACATCTCCACGCCGGTCGCCGTGGTCTTCACCGTCGGGCGCAGACCCACGATCTCGACTTCGTCGCCCACCTTGACCGTGCCGCGCTCGATGCGGCCCGTCACAACCGTGCCGCGGCCCTCGATCGAGAACACGTCCTCGATCGGCATCAGGTACGCCTGGTCAATGATGCGCACCGGCTCGGGAATCTGCGTGTCCAGGGCATCCATGAGCTCCTGGATGCAGTTCGCCGCCGGATCGTCCGCCGACTGCACCTGCGTCGCCGCCAACGCGTCGCCGCGGATGATCGCCGTGGTGTCGCCCGGATACTCGTACTTGGACAGCAGCTCGCGCACCTCCAGCTCCACGAGGTCCAGCAGCTCGGGATCGTCCACCAGGTCCACCTTATTAAGGAAGACAACGATCGCCGGCACGCCCACCTGGCGGGCCAGGAGAATGTGCTCGCGCGTCTGCGGCATCGGCCCGTCCGCCGCGCTTACCACCAGGACCGCGCCGTCCATCTGCGCCGCGCCCGTGATCATGTTCTTCACGTAGTCGGCGTGACCCGGACAGTCCACGTGCGCATAGTGACGGTTCTTCGAACTGTACTCCACGTGCGACGTCGCGATGGTCAGAATCTTGGTGGCATCCCGCCGCCCGTGGGCCTCGGAAGCCTTCGCGACCTGGTCGTACGACACATAGTCGCCCAGCCCCTTCAGGGACTGTACCTTTGTGATCGCCGCGGTCAACGTGGTCTTGCCGTGATCCACATGCCCGATCGTCCCTACGTTGACGTGCGGCTTCGACCGTTCGAATTTCTCTTTAGCCATGCTCGCGTCCTCCGCCTCTCTCCCCTGCCCTTCGTTCCGTGGAGCCCATGAGCGGGATTGAACCGCTGACCTCGTCCTTACCAAGGACGTGCTCTACCAACTGAGCTACATGGGCAGCGCGTTCCGCACCACGCCTTCTCTGGGCTGCATACCCGGCACATGAACGCACCGCCGGGACAATACAATACAACAGACGCGACAACTCCCCCCAACAAAGCGCCGGAAGGGAAAGCCGCTCTGCTGTTCGCTCAGAGACAACGGTTATGTCCCCCGGGTTGCCCCGGGAAACGCGCGGTAAATTACCAGAACACGCGACAGTGTCAACATCTTTTGAAAAAAAATTAGCCGCCCCACGGCCGCCGCCTTCCCTCCCGCCCTCACAAACGCCCTCTTTCCCGCTTCGCGCGGCATCGCCGCTTCTGCTACTCTGGGACGTCACAACGGCCGATTCCCGGGAACCCGCCGGTGATCTATGGCGTCTAACGAAGTGAACCGCGTCGAGATTCGCGCGCCCGCGGCAAGAACGTCCTGGGCCCCCGCGGAGGTGGAACCGCTTGCCCGGCGCGCCCAGTCCGGCGACGAGGTTGCGTTCGATGAACTGGTGAAGGCGCTCGGCGGGGCCGTGCATGATCTCGCGTTCCGCATGACCGGCAACGCCCACGACGCCGACGACATGACACAGGAGGTCTTTCTCAAACTGCACCGCTCCCTCCGGAAGTTCCGGTGGCAGTCGAAGTTCACGACCTGGCTGTTCACGCTGGCCGCGAACACGTGCCGCAGCGGGCGACGGCGCCTGTGGCGCATCGCCCGCGCCGAGGGCCTGAGCCTGGACGACAACAGGGACCCGACCCGCCCCAAACTGGAACCCGCGGATCCGACGGAGCGTCCGGAAGAAGCCCTGGCGCGAAGCGAACTGCGCGAACAGATCGAGGCGGCCGTAATGGAATTGCCCGACGAGTACCGCATGGCCCTGGTGCTGCGCGATTTCCAGGGCCTGGCCTACGAGGAAATCGCGGGGGCGCTGGGCTGCTCCGTGGGAACGGTGAAATCCCGCCTGTCGCGCGCGCGGCGGCGGGTGAAGGAACGACTCGTGCGACAGGGTGTGCTATGCGCTGCGAACAGATAAGGGAATGGCTGTCGGAAGCGGTCGACGGCCGCCTCGAGGCCGGCCGCGAACAGGCGCTGCGGGAGCACCTGCGCGCCTGCGACGCCTGCCGCCTGGAACACGCCGCCCTGCGGCAGACCGTGGCCCTCATGCGCGCCATGCCGCCCGTGCCCGCGCCCCCCGGCCTGGAGAACCGCGTGCGCCGACGCCTCAACGCCCGACCCTCCGCTTGGCCGCCGCGGTTTCTGGCGCTTCCGCAAGTGCAGGCGGCCCTGGCCGCCGGCGCGGTGCTCGTCGTGGGCGCGCACGTCCTGCTGCGGACGACAGGGGACGGCCGGCGCCCGCCGGAAGCCCGGCAGGCGGAGCCGCCGCCCGCCGAAGCGATCGCGCCACCCCCCGGCAGAGGGCAGCCGCCGGCCGAACCGTCCGCCGCCCCGCCCGATGCCCCACGCAGGAAATCCGGCCCCGCCCCGCAGCCGGAGGCCGAACGCGCAAAGGACGAACTGAAGAGCGCCGCGGCGCCGGCCCCGCCGGCCGCCGCCGAGGCCGAGGCCGACTACAAGCGCCGGCAAAACGGAAGACTCTGGTCGCAGCCGCCGCCGGCGCAGCCGTTGGAAACGCTCAGCGAAGGACGCACCGCGGCGAACGCCGCGCGCGCGCCGCTCGCCGCACCCGCCGCCACACCCGCCGCCGCGGCGTCGCCCGCGCCGGCGGAAGCGGACGCGGCCGCGGCCGAAGAACAGACGCCCAGCCCGGCGCGGCCGGAAAATGCCGTCAACGGCCTGCGCGCGCCGGCCCCCCGATCCGCCGCCGCGAAACGCGACGAGCTCCGACGGCGCGGCGCGCCGTCCGCCGCGCCCGAAGGCCCGCCGGCGGTGATGCGCCTCGTGTTGCGCGGCGTCGCCGAAGCCGCCGTGCGCGAAGCGCTCACCGGCCGGACGGCGCTGAAACCGGAAGCGAAAGAGGAAACGCCGGAAGAACGGGGCGCGGAAAAGGCCGCGCGGCAAACCGCCGCGCCCGGAGGCGGCGGCCGCGCGGGAGACGCGGCGGACGGGTCCGCCGAGGCCCTCAGCGTCGCCGCGCGCCGCGCCGAGGTGCTCGTCCGGCGTGATAGCTCCGGAACGGTAACGCTTACGGCCCGCGTCCCGCGGGAAGAGGCATCCGCCGTGCTGCGGCAGTTGCGCGACCTGGGAGCGGCGGAAGAGGCGCGCGCGGACGACAAGGCCGCCGCCGCGCCGCCCGCCGCCGCGCCGGACGGCGAGCCGCGCCCCTTCGTGACGATCGAGGTCATCATCCTGCCGCCCGCCCGCCGCTCCCCCGCCCCCGAGTTTCCGGGAACAATGCCGTGAGGCGAAGCGTCTGAAGGGTAGACGCACGCAAAAGACACGATCCCCGGAGGGCAGCATGAGACGGTCCGTGCCGGCCATTGGCCTCGCGCTCACGTGCGCGGTGGCCGCAACTTACGCTCTTGCGGCGTACCTTGAAACAGGCGCCGAATCCGTCCGCGTCCCGCCGCCGCCGCCGCCGCGCGAGATGCGCCCCGCGCCCGAACCGGGCGAAGCGCTCCGCGTTCTCGTGCGCAACCTCGACGTGGGCCGGCCCCGCAGCCACGGGCGACTGCGCGTCTGCCCCCTGATCCTGCGCGGCGGACGCGGCGGACGCCGGGTGCTGACCATGGACGAGGCCGCGGCGCGCGGCGAACTGGCGATCCGCGAAAAGGACGAAGGCCGGGTGCCGGAAGTGCTCGCGCGCAACGACGCCCGTGAGCCGGTCTTCCTGATGTCGGGCGAGATTATCGTGGGCGGGCGCCAGAACCGGATCGTGCGCGACGACGTCCTGCTGCCGCCGCGGTCGGACTTCATCACCATCGAAGTCTACTGCGGCGAACAGCGCCGCTGGCACGGTCCGGAGACCGGCTTCAAGAGCGGCGGCACGCTCTCCGCGCCGTCACTGCGGCGCATGGCGGCGGCCGCGGAATCGCAGGACCGGATCTGGCTCGAGATCGATGGGCAGCTCTCGCGGTCGGGCGTGCCGGCGCCGACGCGCAACTACCAGCGGATCTACGAGGACTCGTCCGCCCGCGGCGAACTGGACCGCTGCGCCGAGGCCCTGCGCGGCGTCGGCGGCGGCGACGCGGTCGGCTGCCTGATCTACACCGGCCGCGGGGCGGCGAGTTGCGAGCTGTTCTCCGATCCCGGGCTGTTCGCGCGCCTTTGGCCCAAAATCTGCCGCTCCTACGCCATGGATCTGCTCGGACCGGATCCCCGCGATCGCCGCGATCCGCGCTGGCACGAGGAATCCGTGCCGGGCTGGTGGGACCCGCGGCGCTTTCTGGAAAACGCGCTCGCCACGCGCTTTGCCGCGCGCTACACCCCCGGCATGGGGCGCCTGCTTCAGGCGTCCGGCGGGCCGCTGTCCGGAAGCGCCCTGGAAGACGGCGGCGATCTGATTCACGCTTCGCTGTTCGACGGGCATATCGGCCGCCGGCCCGCCGAATGACCGGAGCGGATCAGTGCATGTACATGCGCTGGTCCATCATCTTCTCGAAGTGCAGCATCGCGTCCCGCGCGGCTTCGGCGGGGGCGGCGGGCGCCACATGCAGCCGGGCGTCGAATTCGAGCTGGAAACCGTACTCGATGATGCGCGCGGTTGCGGCTGCGTTCCAAAACCCACGGTCACCTTCTGGCCGCGCGCGACCATGGGAATGGACGCCGTGCCCACGAACTCGTTGTCCCGGTACACGCCGGCGGCAGATTCTTCACGGTGAGTTCCACCGCTCCTTCCGGAGCCTCCAGCGGGATGCGCCGCGTCACCAGCGCCTGCCCGCGGAAGAGCGTCACCGCCTCCGCTTCGCCCGCGGCGGCGACTTCCTGCGCGCCCCGGGCCGCCGCCGCGGCCACGCCCGCCGCCGTCATCAAGACCGCCATCGGCACGTTCATCGCTTGTCCTCCAGGTAAGTCAGCGCACGGTGTTCAGCAGGCCGCCCGCCAGCACGATGCGCTTCTGGCGCTCGGACAGCGCGGCGCGCACGGGGATTTCCGCGCCGCCGGACGCGGCGCGCAGAACGGCCCGGCCGTCCCCCGCCACCGCCCCGCGCAGCCCGGCGATACGCACGGCGTCGCCCTGTTGCAGACGGTCGTAGTCGGCGGCCTTCTCGAAGACGAAAGGCACGATGCCGAAGTTGATGAGGTTGGCCTGGTGAATGCGTTCGACGGACTTGGCCACCACGGCCTTTACGCCCAGGAACATGGGACACAACGCCGCGTGCTCCCGGCTCGATCCCTGCCCGTAGGATTCGCCGGCGACGATCACGTTGTGGCGCCCGGCGTCGCGCTCCGCCGCGGCCCGGGCCGCGAACTCGCGGTCAACCGGCTCGAACACGTAGGCGGAATAGGCCGCCACGTTGGAGCGGTGCTTCAGCCGCGCGCCCGCGGGCATGATGTGGTCGGTCGTGATCTTGTCGCCCACCTTGATCGTCACCACGCCCGACAGCTCCTCCGGCAGCGGCTCGTTCACGGGCACTTCGCCGATGCCCGGGCCGCGCGCGATCGCGCCGCGGTCGCGCTTCTCCGGCGGCGGCGGAAACACGAACATGCCGTCGTCGATGTCGAACGCCCTGGGCGGGCGGACGCGCGGAAGAGCGATCTCCGCCTGCAGGCGCGGATCGATGACGCGCCCGTGCACGGCGGCCAGCGCCGCCGTTTCGGGGCTGACCAGGAAAACCCGCGCCGCGCGCGTGCCCGAGCGGCCCTCGAAGTTGCGGTTCGACGTGCGCAGCGACACCGCGTTCGTGGCCGGCGACATGGAGTTGCCGATGCAGAACCCGCAGGCGTTCTCCAGGATGCGCGCGCCGGCGGCAATAAACGTCTGCAGGTGGCCTTCCCGCGCCATCATGGCCAGCACCTGCCGCGACCCCGGAGCGATGCCCAGCTCCACGCCCGGCGCCGCATGACGGCCCTCCAGGATCTTGGCCACGGTCTTGAGGTCGCGGTACGACGAGTTGGTGCAGGATCCGATCAGGACCTGGTCCACCCGCGTTCCCGCCAGGGACGCGACCGGCACCACGTTGCCCGGCGAGTGCGGCGCCGCGGCGAGCGGTTCGACGCCGGCCAGGTCGATCGTCACGACGTCCGCGTACGCGGCGTCGGCGTCGGCTTCCAGCGCCTGCCAGGCGCCGCCCCGGCCCTGCGCCTCCAGGAATTCCCGCGTGACTTCGTCGCTGGGGAACACCGACGTCGTCACCCCGCACTCCGCGCCCATGTTGGCGATCGTCGCGCGCGCGGGCACGTCGAGGTGCCGGACGCCTTTGCCGCCGTATTCGAGGATCTTCCCCACGTTCCCCGAGGTGCCGAAGCGCCGCAACACTTCCAGGATCACGTCCTTGGCCGATACCCACGCCCCGAGCCGTCCTTTGAGCTCGATCTTCACCACCGCCGGCGCGGGCAGGTAGAAGGCGCCGCCGCCCATGGCCGCCGCCACGTCAATGCCGCCCGCGCCGAT
>VGWJ01000022.1 GCA_016873635.1 Lentisphaerota bacterium
TACGCCCGCGCCTGGGACAAGATCCTGATCAAGTGGCGCGACCGCTCCGCCATCAAGCAGGCTCTGGCTGAAGGCATGCCCCTGGAACAGTGGCGCCTGACGCTCAACGAAATGTACAACCTGAACCCGAGCAGACTTTCGCCGCAGTACGATCGGTTGCGCGCGGGGTCTCGGGGTTAGGTCTCTAATTTGCTAATTAGCTCCCGGCGGTGTTCTTCCATCTCGCATACTCCACTCGCAGCTTACGCGCCATACCCCATTCCTAGCAACAAGCGTCCCCGCGCGCAAGCCGTTATTTAGCTAATTAGAGACCTAACCCCGAAGGTCTCGAATGGAAGTGGCCCGCCATTGTGTCAACGAAGCGGTGGAGGGGTTCCGGTTCTGCCATGAGTCGGTTTACGTCTTCGCGCGATAGCGCGTTGAGTGCTTCCATTGAGAACCCGCTCATCTTCTCCGAAATCCGAAACGGAATCAGCCAGGCCTTCTCCGCCTTGACTTGCCGATCCATGACGCACGCCAGGACGAAGGCATGCGGATGGCTGGTCAGATCGTTCAGCAGGGCGTCGGCCTGGGGATCTCTGGTGAACTGGATCACCTGCTTCGGTGCGCGGAATAGCGTTTGTCCGTGCTCAACCAGTCTGTCGCGTATGGCTTTCTCGTTCATCTTTCCTCCGGCCAACGCTCAGGGTGTGGGTTGAGCCGACCGCGCAGCGGGCGGCGAATACCCACCGCCCTGTGGTTCGGCAGTTTCTACAGATCGTCTGGGGTGAGACCCGTCCGTCGTGCGACGCGGGCGAGCATCTTGGGACCGATCTCGTCACCCTCGTGAAAGGCAAAGACGACATCCGGCCACCCCGGTCTGGCGAGGGTCCGATGAGAAGTCCCGGAGTGACGCTTGACCGTCCACCCGATGCGCAGGAGTGCGCGCAGGACGACACGCGCTTTGCTGGCAGGCCACTGGCTCATGCGGGTACTGCAAAGAGTTCGTCGAGTTCGGGTATGGCCTCCCCGTGGTCAAGCCGGTCAGCAATGACGCGTAGAGCCAGGGCCTCGGCTTTGGAGAGGGCGTCCTGTCGCGTTGTTCCGTAGACCATGACGCCGGGCAAGTCCGGCACTTCGGCGATCCATCGCCCATCGTCTTCTATTTCTATCTCGATCTTCATGCTTTCGACCTCCAGGCCACATAGTATACACGATCACTCAGTGCCTCAATCTCATTCTCTGTGCCGAACGACGCAAATCACGTTCAGCGCTCGCGCGATAGCCGGGTTCGGAAAGTCTCCTCTTCAGAGCCACCACCAATCCAGGATCTGTCTTCATGCCGAACAAGTTATTGTACCTTTTGGGTGATTTCCCGGTCGCGGATGACGCCGTCAAAGCCGGACCGCCCGGTTGCCTTGTCAATATCAGCGAAAACGGCCGTTTTCCGGACACACGCGCCTGGGTTCCTTTCCTGTGTTCCTTCCGTTTGTGGTGATAGCTCTTTTTGGTCTTTTCGCTGCAGACCGGCAGAACGGCACCGCTGCGCTCCCGCGTGACGGTCGGAGCGTGCGCCTTGCCGCCCACGGCGTCAAGCGCAGACTGCCGCGACACCGGCCCGCGCCTTCAGGACCGTGCCGGCGTCTTGGCCTCGGTGCCGTCCGGGTGCCGTTCATGTCGGAAAGCGGCGTCTTTCGCCGGGTGGCCGGCAAGACGGGCCTTCGTGAGCGTGCAGGACCGACGGTTTTCATCGGTGGATCGGAGACAACCGCGTGGACGCCTCCATTGTCCCGTCTCCGAACCGATCGTGGGACAGGTGCAACGCGGGACTTCTCTGCGGTAAGCCGTCAGTCACGCACAGGGCGGGGGCGGAAGCCAGCGGAAAGAACAACGCGTCACTTTGCGCTATCTTTGCGCATGCGCTATCTTTGCGCTTGCCTTTGTCGGCGCAGTGGATGACAGTCCCAGCGGAGAGGGACTTCTTGCGTGGAGGAACCCGGAGAGGAGGGCAGCAGAGATGGCGGATAACCAGGAACAGGGCGGGCCGGTCGAGCAGCCGGCGGAAGCACAGGCGGCCGGTGCAACGGTGAGCGCCAAGGAGATCGAGGAGGGCAAGGCGTTTGCAATTCTGGGGTACATTGTCCCGTTGCTTTGCCTCATCCCGTTGATCAACAGGAACAACAACTATTCGCTTTACCACGCCAAGCAGGTGTTGCTGCTCTGGATCGGTTTCGTCGTCTCATCGGCGGCAAACGTGATTCCATGCGCTGGCCAGATCGTGTGGATCGTGGCCTGGGTCTTCCTCGTCGTGCTGGACATCATCGGTCTCGTGAATGCGGTCAAATGTCAGATGAAGCCGCTTCCCCTTATCGGCAAGTTCGGCGAGGACTGGTTCAAGGGCATCCAGAAGGTCTGAACCGGGGCGCTGTTTCCGAGGGGAGGACGGACGGCGCGACGCCGGGCAGGCGCGCCACCCGGGAACCGCATCTCAGCCCATGCCGAGCATGAACGCCGCGGAATAGACCAGGTACGCGACGGCAAGGCCGGCGTGCAGCGCGAGGTCGCCGAAGGCCAGGCGCCGCGTGACGCGGCGCCCGACGGGGGGCAGAAGCAGGGCGGCGCGCCAGACGATCTCGATTCCGGCGAGAGCCGCCACGGGCAGAACCAGCGGATTCCATTCCATGGCCGTCGCCGTATCTCCGCGCAGGAGCGCTCCCATCCCGCGCGTCAGGCCGCACAGCGGGCAGGGCCGGCCGAACCAGGCCTGCGAGGTGCACTCGAACGCCAGACCCGTCAGGTGCCGCCGCGCCAGGGGCGCGAGCAGCGGGCCGACAATTCCGAAGGCGGCCGCGACCAGGAAGACCACGTTCAGCGCGCGGTAGTTCCCGATCCATGTTTCGGAGCGGCGGAGCCGGCGCGCGGGCATGCCGCCTGACTACTCTTTTGCGCGTCCGGAAGCAAGCCTGCGAGACAATGTCAGGGGGGGCACAAGTAGTAGCAGGGCCAAGTAGTAGCAGGGCTTGACTTTCCGGGGAGACGAAACTACTCGTAGGGGATTGAGCGCGAAGAAGGCCGGAACACCCGGCGGCCACCTCTGGAAAGAAGCGAAAGGAGTCGGCGATGATCTTCTGCAATCACAGGCGCCCGTTCGCATGCACTATCGCGGTTTTGTCCGTTCTTGCCCTGCTGCTGGGCGGCGGTGTTGCGGGGGCGCAGGAGGCGGATACGGAAGAGGACGCGGCGGAAGGAGGGGAAACGGAAGCCGCGGTCGAGGCGGCGGCCGCGCGCCCGCACGGCCTGCGGATCGAGAACGTGTCGGTTGTCCCGCGCGACGCCTCGAGCGCGACGGTGAAGTTCGACGTCTCGTGGACCAATTCCTGGCGCTTCGGAAGTTTCTTTGACGCCGCCTGGGTCTTCTTCAAGGTGCGCGGGGATGAGAAGACCGGCTGGCAGCACGTCAGTCTCTCGGCCGATAAGGTCTTGAATCCGGCCGGGTACGGGCAGGACAAGGAAGGCCTGCCTGCCGCGACGTCCGCGGCGCAGGCAGGCACAGCGGTGGAGTTTGTCGTGCCCGGCGGCGATGATGGCCTCACGGGCTTGTTCGTCCGGCGCGCGGCGGATGGCCTTGGGCTGACGGCCGCCCGGAATGTGACGGCGGTTCTGGACTTGAAGTCGCTCAAGGGCGTCACGGATATCGCCAAGGCGCGGATCAAGGCGATCGGAATCGAGATGGTCTACATTCCCGAAGGGTCCTTCCACGTCGGACGCGGCAACGGCCCGATCGCACCCTATGCCGGCAAAGGGTATGGCGGGATGGAGATTAACTGGCTCTACAAGCACAGCGGGAAGCCCTCGGACACCGCCGTTCCATTGCCGTTCAAGTTCAACATCGGGGACCTGTACATCTGGGGCGTCGGCGTGACGAGGGAGGACCCGCCGCCTTACCGGATCGAGAGCGAGGATCCGATCCCGACCGGCAAGAAGAAGGGCGCGCTCTGGGCCGTGGACGTCGCGCCGGAGGACGGCGGCGAGATTTCGGCGGCGTTTCCCAAGGGGTATGCGGCGTTTTACTGCATGAAGCACGCCTATCCGACGGCCGGTCAGTATGCGGAGTTTCTCAACACGCTCACCGAGGCGCAGGCGAAGCCGCGCTTCTACGAGCACGGGCACGGGATGGCGATCAAGCGTTCCGGCGCCGCGCCGAACTGCACGTACACCGCGCCCGATCCCGACGAGAGAACGCCTTGGATGTCCTTCACGGACGGAGCGCTTTTTGCGGCCTGGGCCGGGTTGCGGCCGATGACGGAGCTGGAATATGAGAAGATGTGCCGCGGCCCGCGGCCCGCGATCCCGAACGACGCGACGCCCTCCTGCTGGGGCGTGCAGGACGTCATGGTGATCAGCATCTATGAACGGCCGGTCTCGATCGGCAGCGCCGCGGGGCGCGGCTTCAAGGGCACACATGGCCGTGGCATGCCGGAACTGCCCGCCGACTGGCCGCCGGACATCCGTGGCGCCATCTTGCGCGGCGATTATTTCTTCGCCGGCGGTCATCAGCCGGGCCACCTGCTCACCGGGGGGCGGGCGCCGGCGGTGTATGCGAACGCGGACAGGCATGGCGGCTATGCGACGGCGGGCAGCCCCAACTACGCGTGGACCTTCGCCGGCTGGCGCGCGGCGCGCACGGCGCCGGCCGGAGACACGGGCGTCGGGCCGGTCACGGGCGATTTGGACCTGGAGCTGAAACATCCGGCGAAGCTGGCCAAGCCCTTCCAGCCGGACGGTGCGCTGGACGAGTGGGCGGATGTTATGCCCGTGGCCGTCGCCAACGGCGCGGCGTACGTCTATCCGGTGCATCAGCGCTTCCCCGGCGACTTCACGACCAGTCCCTGGCGCGGCGCCGCCGATTTCAGCGCAAGGGCATGGCTGGCCACGGACGGCGAGGCGCTTCTGGTCGCCGCCGAGGTGACCGACGACAAGCACTTCAATGATCAGACCGGTAAGGACATCTGGAACGGCGACGCCATGCAGATCGGCCTGGTGAATCCGTACGGCGCCCAGTGGAACATCGGCGCGGCCCTGACCGCCGGCGGTGTCGAGTTCCAGCAGTGGGACGGCCCCAATGAAGCGCTGCTCCAGAGCGCGAAGTGCGCGGTGAAGCGCGACGACGCGGCCGGCGTCACCCGCTACGAGTTCCGTCTGCCGCTTGCCGATTTCGGGGTGGGCCGGGGGCAGGAGTGCAGTTTCTATTTCCTGTTCTTTGACGGCGACGGGTTTCTCGACTGGCAGAGCAAGCCCGTCGTACGCCGGCTCCATTGGGTTCCGGAGCGGACCGAGCCGTTTGTGCGGCGGAATTATCCGAAGTTCGTGATGGGGGAGTAGGGCGGCGGGAGGCGTGTGACCAGTCGGACGCGTCGGACAGGTCGGACGCGTCGGACGGGCCGGACGGGTCGGACGGGCCGGACGGAGAAAGAAAAGTGGCGATGCGCCGGCAAGCGGTGATGAGGGCGTGGCAGGGCGGCGGCTGCGCCGTTCTGCTCGCGACGGCCGCCGCCGCGCAGGCGCAAGTGCAGATATCGAACGACCGGTGGGACAACGATCCGCCGTCGGGAGTCTCCGTATTCTGCCGGAACGTGCGGGTGGAGCCGCGGGACGAGAAGACCGCCGTGATCAAGTTCGACATCACCGGCTTCAGCGATTGGCGGCACGACGTCAACCACGACGCGGCATGGATCCTGTTCAAGGTTCGCAGGGACGACGAGACGGAATGGCAGCATGTGCGGCTGGCCGCCGATCGGGTGCTGAACCCGACGGGTTACGGTCAAGCCGGAGGAACCCACGCGGACTTCCTGGTCCCGGACGCCGGGGACAACGCCGCCGGCGGGGGCGGTCTGCTCATGCGGCGGGCCGACCATGGGATGGGCCGTGCGTCGGCGACCGATGTGACGGTGCTGTGGGACCTGACCGGGAGCAAGGGGATCGGGCCGGACACGGAGGTTGTCCTCAAAGGATTTGCGATCCGCATGGTGTACGTGGCCGAGGGCCCGTTCTATCTCGGCACGGGCGGCGACGAAAGCTATGCGTTCTACCAATACCCTCCCGAACGGAAGCAGACCGCCGAAACGGAAAGGATCGTCAACGCCAATTCCGTTATGGTCGTTCGGGAGGAGAGGGACCCTGCTCGGGACTTCCCGCCGTATCACGTGACCAACTCCGCCGCGATCCCGACGGGAAAACAGCCGGGCAGACTCTGGGCGCGCGGGGCCGAACCGGAGGAGGGCGGCGAGATCCCGGCCACGTACCCCAACGGCTACAAGGCGTTCTACATGATGCTCACCCCGCTCCAACCCGGCGAGTATGGCTATTTCCTCAACACGATCTCCCCCGAAGACGCGGACAGGCACTATGAACCGGATGGCTTCCCGATGCACGGGGGCGTGGCGCGCACCGGGGTGGCGCCCAACTTCACGTACAGGGGGTTCCGGGGAAGGAAATCCGCGTCCCTGTGGTGGATGTGCTGGGCGGACGCCGCCGCGTTCGCGGACTGGGCGGGCCTGCGGCCGATGACGGAACTGGAGCACGAGAAGGCCCTGCGCGGGCCGCGCTATCCCGTGGTCAATGAAGCGGGCCATTCGTTCTGGGGCGGCAGTTACGGCGGCGGACGGTACAACGCCCACCCGCGCGAATTCCAGGTAACGGTCGCCAACGCGGCCGGCCGCGCCTACAAGGGCACGCACGGCACCGGTACCGCGACCAACTGGCCGGCGGACTGGCCGAAGAAGGACGCCGTCGGCGTCGGCATGCACGGCGGCCAGGAGTGCGCGTCCGGCCCCCCCGAACTCAAAGGACCGTTCTGGTGCACCTCCAGCCGGATTGACGCGGCGCTGGGCGATCCGGATCGCTACGTTACGTACGGCTTCCGCGCCGCGCGCACGGCGCCGGAAGAGGCGAAGTGGAACACGGCGAGGAACGAGGTCGAATCGAGCCCTCTGCTGATGGGAGCGGGGGATTGAAGATCGCGGATTGCGGCCTGGGAATGAAACGGCGGAGACGCAGGTCGGACAGGTCGGACCCGTCAGGCCTGTCTGACGCGTCTGACCAATCGGAGGACGAGGCGATGAAAGCTCGACGTGGACGTGAAATCAAGCGCTGGCTCGCATGTGGCGGGGCTGCCATTGCGTCGCTCGGCGCCACCGTGGCGCAAGCGCAAGTGCAGATCGAGGGCGTGAAGCAGCCGCGGCTCAGCCCGCCGGCGTGCCATGCCCATTTCAAGAACATCGCGATCGTCCCGCGGGACGAGAAATCGGCGATCATCAGGTTCGACATGGACTGGAGCGGCGCGTGGCGGCATGACGTGAATCACAGCGCCGTCTGGGTCTTTTTCAAGGCGCGGCTGGACGGACAGACCGAATGGAAACCGGTGCGGCTGGTTGCGGACCCGCCTTCGCCCGCAGGCTCCGGCGCGGCAAGCAAGGATCTGAATCCGGCGGGCTACGGACAGGAAAGCGGTCCCCGGCTTGATTTCATCGTTCCCAACGATGAAAGCGGCCCTGTCGGCATCTTCGTCCGTCTCGCGGACCACGGCATGGGCGACGTAGAGGCCACCGGCATGACGGCGATTTGGGATCTGACAGCCACGCCGGAGATCAAGAAGGACACGAAGGTGGCCATCAAGGCCTATGGCCTGAAGATGGTATATGTGGCTGAAGGGTCCTACTACCTGGGTACGGGCGGCGATGAGACCGGCGCATTCCATCAATACCAGGCCGAGAAGAAGCAGGCCGCCGAGAAAGAGCGGATCAGCGACGGCAACGCCACCATGGTTGTCCGCGAATCGGCGGACCGTGCCGCCGACTTTCCGCCGTATCACGTGACCAGCTCCGCCGCGATCCCGACCGGCAGGGAACCGGGCAAACTCTGGGCGCGCGGGGCCGAACCCGAGGAAGGCGGCGAGATCCCGGCCGCGTTCCCCAACGGCTACAATGCGTTCTACATCATGGAGCGACCGATCCCGCAGGCTGCGTACGCCTATTTCCTGAGCTCGTTGCCGTCGGAACTGGCCGCGAGTCAGCACCACGAAGGCAATCACGCCACCGAGGCGGGCTGGGCGGGGGAAATCAAGAAGGTTGAGAATGACGACGACAATCCCTATCAATTCTTTCACGGCCGCCTGAAGACCACCTGCACCTGGTGGTTGCGCTGGGAGAACGGCGCGTCTTTTGCGGCCTGGGCCGGCCTGCGGCCGATGACCGAACTGGAAAACGAGAAGGCCTTGCGCGGGCCGCGGTTGCCAGTGGTCAACGAGGCGGGGCACTCGTTCTGGGGCGGCAGCTACGGCGGGGGGCGGTACAACGCGCATCCGCGCGAGATGCTGGTCACCGTCGCCACGCCGAGCGGCCGTGCGTTCAAGGGCACGCACGGCACGGGATCGGCAACCGACTGGCCGGCGGACTGGCCCAGGAAGGACGCGGTGGGCACGGGCGTGCGCAACGCCCAGGAGGCCGCCTGCGGCATTGATGAAATCAAGGGGCCTTTCTGGTGCACCTCCTGCCGCATCGGATCCGACCTCAACGATCCGGAGCGCAACAAGATCTACGGGTTCCGCGGCGCGCGCACGGCGCCGGAAGAGGCGAAGTGGAACACGGTCAGGAACGAAGAGGAGTCGAGCCCGGTGTTGGCGGGACTGCCCGCGAGCCGGGAGTAGCGGGAATTGAAAATTGAAAATTGAAAATTGGGGATTGGGGATTGGGGATTGAGCAGAAGACGGACGGGGCTTTTCCTGACATTCTTCAATTTTCAAGTTTCAATTTTCAATAGCCAATAAGGAGTGAGGCAATGAGGCATAGGACGGTTGTTGCGGTGCTTGCGTTGAACCTGTTTTCGGCGGCGTCGAGCCGCCTGTTCGCCCAGGAGGCGCACCCGGTGCCGCCCTCCTACGGCGAGGCGAGCAAGGTGGACACGCCGGTCCTGCGGGTGCCGTTCCTGACCAAGCCGCCGACCGTTGACGGCATCATGGCGCCCGGGGAGTGGGATGACGCGTCGGCGCTGTCGGCTTTCCGGTACGACATCCACTACGGCATGTTCATGTTCCTCGCTCCGCACCAGACGCAGGTCAAGCTGTATGCGGGCTACGACCGCGAGAACCTGTACTTCTGCCAGGTGTCGCCCATCTACCCGGAGGACTCCTGGCTCAAGGCCCGCGGCCGTTTCCCGGACACGCTGATGCATCCGCTCTACGGCATGCTCGAGGACGACCACACCGAGCTTGAACTGCGCCCCGTCGAGGACCTCGTTCTCGGCGAGAAGCTTGGGCTGCTGCGCTGGGACGTCAACCCGATCGGCACGGTCTGCGACTGGCACTACAGCACGGCCGGCGGCTCGGATTTCAAATACACCTCCGGCGCGGAGATCCGCAGCGTGGCGGACGGCAAGACATGGGTGATCGAGTACAGGATTCCGCTGAAATCGCTGCGCTACGGACCCTACGACGGCAAGGACGAGAACGGCCGGCCGTTGGTGGCGATTCCGCCCGCGGACGGCACAGCCTACCGGCTCTATTTTGCCCGCGGCATCAGCGGCAACGGCGCGTTCTTCAACAACTTCGACGATTGCGACTGGCTGACGGGGAAGACCAAGCTGATTTTCGACTCGAAGTCGCCGGTGTTCCAGCTCAACGAACTGGGCCGGATCATGGACAACCAGATCAACCTGCAGATGACGCTCAAGAACCACAATACCCGGTCGGAAACGGTACGGCTCGGCTTCCACGTCGAGAGCGCCGAGGGGTCGGTGTATTCGAGCTACACGTCGCCGGAAATCCCCAACGGTCTGGTAGAACTGCGCCCGGGCGAAGTCAAGAAGCTGCATCTCCGTTCCGCCGCGCCCAAGATGACGCTCGACGGCAACGTACTCTGGTTCGACGTGCGCAGCGCGGGCGTGCCGGCGAAGATTCTTTTCCAGACCCGCCTGACCAAGTTTCACCTGATGGACGGCGGCTGGGCCGGCACGCCGGCGCAGTCCTTCCGCGAGCGGCGGCTGGAGGTCATCAAGACGCTGCGGCCGGAGCGCATCCCCTACTTCGACTTCCGCGTGGATGTGTCGCCCTACACCAGGCGCCTGTCGGCCGTGCTGGACCGCGGCGTCGTGGGCGTCAAGGATGAGGTCAAGACCGCGGTCGAGGCGCAGTTGATCGTCAAGAACATCTTCGAGGGAGAGGAGGAGGATGTCCACGAGTTCCGCGCGCCGGTGATCGGCGACTTCGCGGCATTCGACGTCATCGCGACGAACCTGCGGCCCGGCGAGATGTACAGCGTCACCGCGCTGATGTTTGACGAGAACATGAAGATCGTCGGCGAGCAGACGGAGAAAGAGCCCTTCCTCAAGCTCAACGCGGGCGTCAACCCGCACACCACCGCCACGCGCAACGACACGTTCAACGTCTTCCCCTGGGCGCACACGACGGTGGCCAGCGAAGACCGCGCGCGCGAGGACTTCACGGCGCTGTCGCGGGCGTCGGCCTACACCAGGTTCGACAGTTTCCAGGTCTCCCCGTGGATGAACAACAAGGTGGGCCTGATGGACGAGGTGTGGGAGCCGTTTATCCCGGTCCGCCCGACGGACAACGGGTTCGAGACGCTGAAGCACCGCTTTACGATCGACGGATCAGGGCTTCCGGCGCAGATCGAAATCCTGCCTGACCCGCGCGAACTTCCGCTGGAGCTGCGCGGCGGCGGGAAGGCGCCGGCCGACGTCCTGCAGGCCATCGGCCGCGGCGCGCAGTTCCGCGCCCCGATGCGCATTGAGGCCGTTGTGGACGGCAAGCGCGTGCCGGCAAAGGTCGTGACTCCCGCCAAGGCGATCCGGACCGGGAAGAGCGAGATCGAGTATGTCTCAGCCCTGCAGATAGGTCAGGTTCCGGCGGAGCTCAAGGTCCGCTACGACTGCGACGGTTCGATGAACGTATCACTGCGTTACGGCGGGGACACGCCGGTCAAGATTGACCGCCTGGAACTGGTGACAGACGTTGCCGGAACAGTAGACCTGGCGTTTTCCGACACGGGATCGAGCATGAACGACACCGACGCGGACCGCGGCGAGTGCGGCCTGCCGAACAAGCCCGGGGTGCTGTGGGACAGCACGCTGACGAAGATGGAGCTGTTCTATACGCGATTCGTGCCGTCGTTCTGGTTCGGCAGCGCCGACCGGGGCTGGTCGTACTACTGCAACAGCGATCGCGGCTGGATCCTGGACCGGGACGGTTCGACCATGCAACTGGAGCGGGACAAGGCCGGGGACGTGACCTGGCGGGTGGCGTTTGTGAACCATCCGGCCGAGGTCAGGGGCCGGCGCGCAATAGATTTCGCCGTTCTTACCCATCCGGCCAAGTCCAAGCCGGAGAACTTCCGGCAGCATGCCTGGCACTATACGGTGGGAAAGATGTGGGCGCAGATGGAGATCCGCGCCACGGCCAACTGGAACGCGTCGGCGGATCTCCTGAGCTACCTGGTCGATGACGCCCGCCTGCGGGATTGGTGGCACACGGCGGCGGGCGCGTCGCAGCAGGCGCCGGACGACCAGCGGCCCGTGTGGCGCAACGACTCCCCGCCCTATTGGCGCTATGGATTTGCCGGCGGCGCGGCGGCCCTGAACCTGCCGGACATGGACCGGCTGTTCGAAGACAAGGCCGCCTTCTACCTGGAAAGGATGATCAGCTTCGGCCGGCGGGTGGGCTGGTGGATGAACGACTATTCGCCGATCTCCGCGTCGCAGAACGCGGCCACGCAGAACGCGTACTTGCGGCCTTTGAAGGAAATCGGCAAGGACGAATTGCCCTGGCATCGCGGGTTCCTGGCGTTTTACATGCGCGACCTGTACAAGCGGCTGGCCCGCGTGCACGCGGCGAACAACGTTCCGCCGCGCCAGCAGGTCAAGTCCAACAACGCGGGGCGGCTGCTGGAGTCGTACCTGTGGAACACCGTCATGATGCGCACGGTCGGCGCCGAGGTCGGCACGTATGAGGTGGACCTGGTGTCGCGCTATCCCAACTCGCTGTACCGCGCCATGGCGATGAACTATGCCGGCGTCATCACGACGATGCTGCCCGACAAGTGCCCGGTGGGCCCGGGCGACGACCGGCGGTTCGACCGGCAGAAGCTGGGGCTGGCGCTGCTGCACGATTTCGGCGTTTCGCGCGACGGCGGAGACGTCAGCTTCCGGGGCGGCCCCCAGGGCCGTTTCCAGAACGCCGAGGAGGCCGTGCGGCTCATCAACGGCCTCGAGAAGTTCGGCTTCTTCCGGGACGACGACGTCGAGAAGCTGCCTTTCTGGCGCAACGACGCGCAGGTGCGCATGGGCGACCGGCCCGGCGACGAGAGCAAGGTGCGCGTGACGGTATACCGCCGGCCGCTCGACGGCGGCAAGGGCTACCAGGCGATCTTCGTGATCCTGAACGAGTCCGAGGGCGACATCGAGCTGCCGCTGGACATCCGCGATGCGAAGCGGATTCTGGGCGGCGCGAATACGTTGCGCGCAGGGGACGTCGCCGCCCTCAAGAAGGTGCCGGACGTCCTCAAGGCGGCCTGGACCGCGGACGCCAACGCCGCGGCCCTTCCGGCGCTGAGGGATTTCGAGACCGACGCTTGGATTCCACGGGCCGGCGACAAGGGCGAGCGGTATGGCCCGGTGTACGTGCCGTATCATGACTACCGGGTGCTGTATGCGGAGTGCAGGCAGTAGGCTCAGGTTTCAGGTGTCAGGTTTCAGGTGTCAGGGGACAGGTGTCAGGGGACAGGAGACAGAGAGGACAGACCATGAGCGTGAAGAAGACGTGTTCCATTTATCCTGGGGCGACAATTGCGGGTGCCGTTCTGCTGATGCTTGCGGTGCCGGCGCGCGCCGATGCGGCGGTGTCGGATCGCACGATCACGACGCCGCGCCATGCGTTCACGGTGGACGACGTCGGTCTGCCGGCCCAGTTGGAAATCCGGGCGTTTACGAACGACATTCCGCTGGCCTTTCGCGCCGAGAAGAAATGGTCGGAAGCCCTGCTCAAGATGGTGTCCCGCGGACCGCAACTGGCGTCGCCCATGCGGATCGAGGCGACGGTGGACAAGGCGGTGGTTCCCGCCAAGGCCGATGCGCCGGCCGTGTTGAACGAAACGGACAAAGGCGTGGAAGCCACGGCGACCTGGCAGGCCGGGTCCCTGAAGGGCCGCCTCAGCCTGCTCTACGCGAATGACGGATCGATGACGGGGCAACTGACCTACGAGGCCAAGGGAATCGATCTCGAACGGCTTGACCTGGTGATGGAACTCAACGGCGCGGTGGACACGGCGCTCGCCGGCAACCCGGCGGAGGCGCTCGCCGGCAACCAGCCCTTGCCCCCCCAATTCGGAACCCTTGACCCGGCCTTCGGCGTCGTCTGGAGCGACGGCTCCACTCCGGCGGGCGACGGCGGCGGGCAGAATGGGCAAATCGGCCATTTCTTCCTGGGCAACGGCGACCGCGGTTTCACCTGGCTGGCGCATGGCGCAGCCGGCTTCTCCATTGGAGGCAAGGAGCCCTCGGTGACGGTGGAACGCAAGCGGGACGGGCCGGTCATCTGGAAGATCGCCATTGTCAACCAGGCTCCCCGCGGGGGCGAACAAACGGCCGGTTTCACGCTGCTGGTGCATCCCTCCCGCCTGCCGGCGGCGGACAGGCGGACGCGGCAGTGGCAGCCCTGGACGGAGAAGGCGGCCACGCCGGCGCTTGACGCGGCATCTCGCGGATCCCTGGCCGGAGACAATGTCCTGGTTCGCGCGGAGGCCGCTTCGGTTTGCGAAGCCGTCGCGGCGCGCGCCATCCTTGAAGGCGCCGTCGGCGGCGACGCGCTGACGGCGGCGGCAACGATCGCCGATCGCTTCCCGCTGGCGCTGTTCCGGTATCTCACCGCGCCGCACACGGCGCTGGCGGTGCAGTTGCGCTCGAATGGCGCGGCGCTGGGCACGCCGGGCGGATCGCCCGCGGTTGACAACATGATCCTGGGCCGCGCGCTGCTGCACGACATCGGCGTGGAAATCGCCGGCCTGGCCAGCCGCGCCAACGCCGCCGACGTGGTGAACGCGCTGGAGGAATTCGGCTACTTCAAGGACGACGGCCAGACCGAGTTTCTGCCGTATTGGCGCGCGGAGGACTTCGGCATCGGCCTTGTGCGCTACGGCGAGCTTTTCGAGGCCGAAGTCAAGGCGGGCTTTGCCGCCACAACGGAGAACCCGGCCGGCCGCGTGCGCGTTTCCGTATTCATGCGGCCGGCAACTGGTCCCAAGGGCGAACCCAGCCGCAAGGCGTTGATGGTTATCGTCAATGAAAGCGAAGAGCCGGTTCGCGAATTTCTCTACATCGAGAATCCCGCGTATGTGTTCGCCGACTACAACAAGATCACTTCCGCCAACATCCTGGCCCAGCATGACTACTCGCACATCCCGGCCGACGGCGACTGGCGTCGCAGCGCCTCCGTCGAGACCCAGCCGTTGCTTGACCAGAGTCAAATCAAGGTGACTGTCAGGCTCAAAACGCAGAAGGACAAGTCGGTTCGAGCCGCGGCAGTCATCGGCAGCCTGGAGGATGTGGTCTCCAAGGGCTATGTCCAGACGACCAAGATGGGGCCCGCATTTGCCATGTACGGTCCGATCCACATTCCGGCGCGCGGCATGCGGCTGCTCATGGGGTCCGGCGCGCCGTCGGCCGGCATCATGGGTTCCGTCTGGAAAGTGACGAAGGACGGCACCCGCGCGCCGGTCGCATCCGCGCCGGTGTACGTTTTTGGCGGCGGGGGTATCCCGGTGGTGGAGAAGATGGAGTTGTCCAAGGCCCGGCCGATCGCCGCCGTTCGCACGGCCGACGACGGCACGTTCCGCGTCCCGCTCGGTGGTGGCGACTCCGTCACGGTGGTGGCGGAAGTGGACGGCAAGCTCTATCCGGACCGGCAGATACTCACGCGCACGAAGGAAGGCGTCAGCGCTGTCTGGCCGGCGACGTCGCTGGAACTGTCGATCAACCGCGGCGGCGGAAAGGTGGATCACTACTACTGGGCCGAGAGCGTGATCGAGGCGCTGGAAGGCAACTCCATGCCCAAGATCGCCGACGGGCCGGCGAGACCGGAGCCGGAAAGACCGTGGACCGCGCCGCTCACCGGCATGGAGTTTGTCTGGATTCCGGCCGGCGAGTTCGACATGGGCAGTCCCGCGTCCGAGGCCGGCCGCTCGGACAACGAGACCCTGCACCATGTGAAGATCACCAAGGGGTTCTGGATGGGCAAGTACGAGGTCACGCAGGGGCAGTGGATGCGGGTGACGGGCGGGAATCCCTCGCAGTTCAAGTACGCCGGCGACACGGCGCCGGTGGAGAACGTCTCCTGGCAGGATTGCCAGCGGTTCGTGATAGCGCTCAACGCACTGTCCAAGGGCGCCGGCGTGCGCTACCGCCTGCCGACCGAGGCGGAGTGGGAATATGCCTGCCGGGCGGGGACCGCGACCGCGCTCTACAACGGCGGGCTGACCATCAAGGGAACGCTCAACGGACCCGAGCTGGACGAGATTGCCTGGTACGGCGGCAACAGCGGCGTCAAGGGCGGCTGGGGTTTCGACACGCGCAAGTGGCGCGACCGGCAGTTCGACAGCGCCCTGTCCGGAACGCATCCCGTGGGACAGAAAAAGCCCAACGCCTGGGGCCTGCACGACATGCTCGGGAACGTCTCCGAGTGGGTGGCTGACCAGTACACCAACGACCTCGGCACGGCCGCCGTGACCGATCCTTTCATCAGTCCATTCGAAGGCAATGCCGGGGTGGACGCGCTTTTTTCGACCGTGGGCGTCAGACTGGGCGCCGTCGTTGCGCTCCGCGGCGGCTCGTGGTACCGGATTCCGTCCGGCTGCCGGGCGGCGTATCGCCAGGCGGACCTCGCGCCCCATGGCGAGTTCGCGCCGCCGACCGACAGCTTCGACGTCGGGCTGCGTCTTGTCTGCGAACTTGAGACCGTCGAGCAGGCGGCCAATCCGTGAGGAGACGTGAAATAACCGCCGGCCCGCCTGTCGTTTGATCCGGCGGATGACTACGCGCCCTGAGTTGTCCGACGGGCCGGCGTCACCGTGAGCGACCCGTCTTCCGGGTCCGTGCGGACGCGAACGTTGCAGCGGTAGACGGCCTGCAGCGTGTCCGGGGTAAGCACATCGGACGGCAGTCCCTGCGCCGCCAGGCGTCCGCCGTCGAGCAGCACCACGCGCCTGCAGAACGCCGCGGCCAGGTTGATGTCGTGGCTGACCATCACGACGGTCACCTTGTGTTCGCGGTTGAGTCGCGCGATCAGCTCCATTATGTCCAGGCGGTGATTCATGTCAAGATGCGAGGTGGCTTCGTCGAGCAGGATGATGCGCGGCTGCTGGGCCAGCGCCATGGCGATGACCACGCGCTGCTTTTCGCCGCCGCTGAGCTCGGCGTAGGGGCGGCCGCGCATGGCGTAGACGTCGGCGCTGTTCATGGACTGGGCCACGATCGCGCGGTCGCGCTTTGCGGGGGGGCGCCAGCGGCTGAGCGCCGCGCTGCGACCGATGGTGACGATTTCCTCGACGGTGAAAGCCATGGGGGTTTCGACTTCCTGCGGCACCACCGCGACCGTGCGGGCGCGCTGCGGCGCGGAAAGCCGGGCCGCCGGAGAACCGAAAAGGCGCACGGCTCCGGCCGAGGCCCGGCAGCGGCCCGTGATGCAGCGCAGGAGCGTGGTCTTGCCGGCGCCGTTGGGGCCGAGCACGGCGGCGATTTCGCCCTCGGGCACGGACACGGTCAGGTCGCGCAGCACCGGGGCGCCGCCGTAGCCCGCGGTCAGCCCGGCTATGTCGATGGCGGGCGTCATGCGATCCACCCCGTGCGCCTGCGGCGATACAGGATCGCCAGGAAGAACGGTCCGCCCAGCAGCGACGTTACCACGCCGACGGGAATCTCCTGCGGGGCGAGGACCGTGCGGGCCGCCGCGTCGCAAACCGCCAGGAACATGCCGCCCGCGAAGGCCGCGGCCGGCACGAGCAGGCGGTGGTCGGCGCCCACCAGCGCCCGCACCGCGTGGGGCACGATCAGGCCCACGAAGCCGATCAGGCCGGCCATGCCCACGGCGGCCGACGTGGTCAGCGTGGCCAGCAGCAGCCCGGCCGCCAGCGCCGCGCCGGCGCGGACGCCCACGTTGTGGGCCATCTCCGAACCGAGGCAGAGGGCGTTGAGCTCCGGCGACAGCAGCCAGATGCCGGCCATGCCGGCGGTCATGATGCCCGCGCAAACGGCGAACACGGGTCCGGATTCCACCTGCAGGTTGCCGAGCAGCCACCAGATCACGTTGTGCAGGCCCTCAACCGGCGCAATGGAAACCATGAACATGAGCAGGCTCGAGCAGACCGAGCTGACGATCACGCCGCTGAGGATCAGGCTGTAGATGGAAAGGCGTCCGCCGGCATATGCCAGGGCATACACCACGGCGAGCGTCAGCGCCCCGGTGACGAACGCCGCAACCGGGATCGCGGCCGGCCCGTGCGCCGCCGCGCCCGTGAGAATGGCCAGGGCGGCCCCGAGCCCGGAGCCGCTGCTTACGCCGAGGACGTACGGCTCGGCCAGGGGGTTGCGCAGCAGCGCCTGCAGCACGACCCCGGCGCAGGAGAGCGCGGCGCCGATCGCGAAGCCGGCCAGGATCCGGTTGAGGCGCAGGTCGAACACGGCCGCGCCGGCGGGGGTGCGGATGTCGGGAAAGCCCACGCCGGACGCGCCGAGGGCCAGGCACAGCGCGAGGACGCACGGGGTGAGCAATACGATAAGCGCCAGCAGCGCGAGCCGCCTTTTCACCGGCCGTTCCCTCCGTGGATCCGGCGCCGCAGTTCGCGCGCGCCCTGCAGGGCCCGGGGCCCCGGCCGGAGGAGCAGGTCGTTGTCGAACCCGTCGTAGACCCTCTTCTCGCGCACGGCCCGCACGCCCGACCATCCCCGCCGCGCCAGCACGCCCTGGCCGGCCGGACCGCTTTCCGACATGTACAGGCACACCACGACGTCCGGATTCCGCGCCACGACCCATTCCTGCGACACCTGGAAATAGGGCTTCTCGACATCGTCGCCGATGTTGCGGCCGCCGGCGAGCGCAACCAGCTCGGAAACGAACGATCCCCTGCCGACCGTTACCACCGGATCGCTCCAGATCTCGACGAACACGGCCGGCCTGTCCGCGGAAGTCCGCGCCTCGCCGCGCAACCGCCGGGCTTCCGCCGTGAACTCCGCGGCCAGGCGCCGTCCGTCCGGCTCGCGCCCCAGCAGGGCGCCCACGCGCTCGATGGCGCGCGGAACGTCGGCCAGCGTCTCGCAGGCGATCCGTTCGCGGCGCAGGCCGAGGGCCTCGATCCTGCGCCCCAGGGCCTCGTCGGCCAGGGCCACGTCAAGGATCAGGGTGGGGCGGGCCGTGACGAGCAGCTCCAGCGAAGGGGCGCCGAAACCGCCCACCACCGGCACGCCGGCCAGGGCTTCCGGCGGATAGTTGCAGGCGCTGGTCCGTCCCACGAGAAAGGGCGCGCCGCCGACGGCGCAGACCATTTCCGTCAGGCTGGGAGCCAGCGATACCACGCGGGGTTGCGAAGGCAGCCGATCCTCGCGCGGCCGGCAGCCGGCGGACAGAAGCAGGGGAGCGAGAAGGAACGCACCGGCGCAGGAGCGGAGGGCGGACCGCGAACGGCGGACCGCTAACCGGAGACGCCGCAAGGACGGACGGCGTCCGGAAACTGGCGCCGATCTTCGATGTTCCAGGTTCATCTCAGAACGCCGCGTGCGTCGCGCCCCGCGAAGGCACGATGATTTCGCCGGCGTTTCTCTCACGGAAGGCTACGGCCAGCGCTTCGCAGCTCTCGTCCTCGCCATGCACCAGGAACGCGCGCGTCACGGAGGCGCGGACGGCGTCGAAGTACTCCAGAAGGCCGGCGCGGTCGGCGTGCGCGCTCAGCGCGTTGATGGTGTGTATGCGCGCGTTCACCTCGTACTCCTCGCCGTAGATCCTGACCGGGCTCTGTCCCTCCACGATGCGCCGTCCCAGCGTGTTCTGGGCCTGGTAGCCGACGAAGAGAACGATATTGCGGGGGTCGGATATGCCGTTCTTGAGATGGTGCAGGATGCGGCCGCCTTCGCACATGCCCGAGGCCGAAATGATGATGGCCGGTCCGCGCAGATCGTTGAGCTTCTTCGATTCCTCGGTCTCGGTCACGTAGGTGAGATTCCGGAAATGGAAGGGGCTGTTGCCGTTCGCCATCACCGCGAGGGCGTCTTCATTGTAGCACTGGGTGAAACGCCCGTAGACCTCGGTGGCGCGCGAGGAGAGGGGGCTGTCCACGAACACGGGCACGCCGCGGATGCGTCCCTGGCGGTAGATCTCGTTAAGATAGAACACGATCTGCTGGGTGCGGCCCACGCTGAAAGAGGGAATGATCAGCTTGGCTTTCTGCTGGGTGATGTCGTCGATGAAGCCCTTCAGGCGGCCCTGCACGTCGGCCTTGGGGGGGTGCAGGCGGTTCCCGTAGGTGCTTTCGATGACCAGAGCGACGGCGTCCGGGACAGGGTCGGGATCGCGCAGGATCGGCATGCCCTTCTGGCCCAGGTCGCCGGTGAAAAGCAGGCGCTTAATGCCGCCGTTCAGGCGCGCGTCAATGGTTGTCAGTGCGGCGCCGAGCAGGTGGCCGGCGTTGTGGAAGGTGACCGTGACGCCCGGGGCCGCTTCCGTGGGGGTGTTCGGCGGCACGGCCCGGAAGTGCCGCATGGTCTCGTCCACGTCGGCGGGCGTGTAGAGCGGTTCGAAGAGGTTCTGGCCCTGCTTCGCGCGCTTCTTGTTGACGTACTCCACGTCCTTGACCTGCAGGTAGGCGGAATCGCGCAGCATGACGTCGCACAGGGCCGTCGTGGCGGGCGTGGCCATGATTTCGCCGCGGAATCCGGCCCTGACCAGGCTGGGCAGGTTTCCGCTGTGATCGATGTGCGCATGCGAGAGCACGACCTTGTCGATCGAGGCCGCCTCGAAGGGCAGCCGGCGGTTGCGTTCGAACGCCTCCTTGCGTTTGCCCTGCATCAGTCCGCAGTCGAGCAGGAGGCGCGCGCCGTTGACTTCGACCAGGTGCATGGATCCCGTGGTTGTTCGGGCGGCGCCCAGAAAGGTGATGTTCAGAAGGACCTCCTCCGCGGCCGGATACGCCGGCCGTTTGACGGTGGGTGTCTTACCGATGCTTCATGGTAGCGATCCGGTCTCCGCGGCGCAAGTCGCACTGTGGGGTCATTCTGTCTGCATCTCACCCACCGGGCTTGTCATGAAAAGAGTGCCGGGATATGATGCGGCGCGATGGTCCCTGCCATTGAGATGCGCGGTGTGCGCGTGGAATACCGCGGCGGGGGCGGGGTCGTGCGCGCGCTCGACGGTCTTGACCTCACGGTGCAGACGGGACACGTGTTCGGGTTTCTCGGTCCGAACGGGGCGGGCAAGACGACGGCCATGCACGTGTTGCTCGGCTTCATCGAGCCGGCCGCGGGGGAGGCCCGCCTGCTGGGCGAGGACGCGCGCCGCGCCGCGTCGCGCGAGCGGATCGGCTATCTGCCGGAGAATCCGGACGCCTATCGGTTCCTGACCGGGCGCGAGCTGCTGGCCTTTTCCGGCCGGCTGTTCCGCATGCGCGGGCGGGCGTTGCGCGACCGGGTCGCTCGGGTTCTGGATCTGGTGGGGCTGGACGAGGCGGCCGCCGCGCGGCGCATAGCCACCTATTCGCGCGGCATGATGCAGCGCATCTGCCTCGGGCAGGCGCTGGTCAACGATCCGGACATCGTGATTCTCGACGAGCCGACGAACGGCCTCGACCCGTTTGCGCGCATGGCCTTCCGTGAGATCATCCGCGGACTGCGCGCCCGCGGGAAGACGGTTTTCTTTTCGTCGCACGAGCTTTCCGAGGTCGAACTGGTGTGCGACCGGCTGGCCATTATCGCCGGCGGGCGCCTCGTCACGGAGGGAGCGGCGTCCGGACTTGTGCCGGAAGGGGAGCGGCTGGAGCGCCACTTCATGCGCGTGGTGGAGGCCGCCCGGGAGCGGAAAGCATGATGCGCTGGCTGGTGATCGCGTGGGCGGTATGGCTGGAGGTGATCCGGCGCAAGGACGTCTACGTGCTGCTGGTGCTGTTGGGCACGTTGCTGGCGGTGGTGCTGTCCCTGAACGTGTTCGGCCTGGGCGGCACGTCGCGTTATGCGCTTGACGTGGGCCTGCTGCTGGCCTGGGTGTTCGGCTGGATTCTGGCCGTGACCGTGGCCTCGCGGCAGCTTCCCGACGAGGAGGAGCGCGGAACCGTGTTCACGCTGCTGGCGAAGCCCGTGACGCGTTTCGACCTGGTCATGGGCAAGTACGCGGGAAGCTGGAGCGTGGTTGCGGCGGCGACGGCGTCTTTCTACCTGCTGGCCGCGGGCGTCACCGCGGCGCGCGGCGGGCGCGTTGATTTCGCGGCCCTGCTGCAGGCCGTGCTGCTGCACGCCGTGGCCCTGGGCGTGATGTGCGGCCTGGGGCTGTGGTTTTCGGCGCGGCTGCACGGCGACGCGGCCGCGGCGCTGGCGTTCGTGGTGACGGCCGCCGCGTTCCTGGTCGTGCCGCGGGCGCCGGAGTTCATGACCAGGCAGACGGGCCTCGCGGCGGCCGGGCTGATGCTGCTTTACCACCTGCTGCCGCACTTCGAGGTCTTCGACATGCGGCGGCGCGTGGTTCACGATTTCGGGCCGGCGGCGTGGACGGACGTCGGCCTGATCGCGGCCTACGGATTTGCGCTGTGCGCGTGCCTGGCGCTGCTGGCGTGGACGGCTTTCCGGCGCCGGCGTTTCAGCCGGTCCGTCCCGTGACGATCCGATGAACCCGATTCTGAAACGGCCCGGAGCGGCGGCGCTGGCGCTGTGGATCGCGGCCTTTTCGCTGTCGTGCCGGATCGGCGGCCCGCCGCGGGCGGGCGTGGCGCCTGACGTCTCGCCCTCGGTCATGGGCGTTCTTCTGGCGGGAAGCCGTCTCACGCTCGGCGATCACTTCTATGAAGTGGCCGACCAGTACTTCCATCGAGGCGTGCCGCACAAGTCCGAGAAGTTCTTCGGGGGCAACTGGTTCCAGAGAATGGCCGCGGAGGCGGCGCCTTCCGCGCACCTGCACCTGCAGGGCGTCGACGTGAGGGAGATGATGCCGTGGCTCCTGCTTTCCATGCGGGCGAATCCGGGTCGCGCGGAGAGCTACCTGGTCACGGCATTCTGGCTGGACCACGGCGCGGGGCGGCCGGACGCGGCGCTGGAAGTGCTCAGGCAGGGCCAGTGCGAGGTGCCCTTCAACTACGAAATCCAGCTTGAGCGCGGACGCCTCCTGCTGCGCCTGGGCCGGCGTGGGCCGGCCGCGGCGGCCTTTGACGCGGGGTTGGCTTTCTGGCCCGGCGCGGGCGATCCGGGCGGCATTGGCGCCAGGCACGACAAGGCCGCCCTTCTCCTGTACCGCGCCCTGCTGCACGAGGGCGCGGGCGAGCGGGAGGAGGCGATCGCGGCGCTTGAGCGGATACTCGCGCTGTTTCCGGAGCGGGAGCATCTGCGCGAAAGGATCGCCCTGTTGCGCTCGGGAGGGGCGCCGGCGCTTGCGGCCCCGGCGCTGTGGAAGCAGCTTCTGGCGGCGGATGCGCGCGCCAGAGAGGAAAACACCTGTCCCCAGGCTGAGGCGCGCGACCACGATCACGAAGACGAGTAAGCCCCGACAACGCCTTCTCTGCCGCTGTCCTGATCAAGGCTTGCCGCAATCTGCCGGCGAAGAAGCGGGCGAACACGCGCATGAGCATTGGGGTCAGGGGTCGGGGGTCGGAAGTCAAGAGGGAGGGAGAGCCCCAAATCGGCGGCAGGCCGGTCAGCGCAGGGGCCGTTTGACGAGGATGCGGACGTCGAGGTTGCCCCGGTTGTCGCCGCGCGCTTCGGTGGTATCCTCTTCGTTGATATCGAATTGCAGTTCGCCGTCGGCGGCCATTGTTCCCGCGAAGCGCGTGCCGATCGCCATGACGGGTCCGCCGGCGGGCCCGACGCGCATGAGCAGCGCGCCGAAGTTGGCGGCCGGGAGCTGTCGGCGGTTGCGGTCGGGGTTGGCGTAGTAGGCCGCGAAGCGAACGGACCGCGGGTAGCCGTTGGCGTCCACGCTCTCTCCGCCGCTGCCGCAGCTCCAGGTTCCCGCCGCCGTGATCTCGACCTCGTCGCCCTTGCGCACCCGCACGCCGCCGCCCCTCCAGCTCGGGCGCGCCGGGACGCGGAAATCGTGCTGCTCCGCCCTGGCTGGCCCGCCGCGGCTCTCGGGAGGGGGCGTGGCTTCGGCGGGCGCGGCGTTGGTTTCCGGCTGCGCCGGCGCGGGCTCGGTCAGCGCGCCGTCCGCGCCGACAACTTTGAAGCCGGCCGCTTCGGGGCTGCTGACCTGCAGTTCCACGGCGTGCCGCGAGGGGACTTCGCCCTGCGGGCGCACCCGCAGGGTGATGGACCAGCGGTTCGCGTGTTCGGGCCAGCGCACCGGATCGGCGGAAGGCATGCCGGGCACGCTCATCACGCGGAAGACGCAACCGGGCGCGGCGGCCACGGGTATGACGCGTACGGGCAGATAAGTCTCCACGCCCTGCTTGCCGACAATGGGATCGGAAACCCTCGTGGACCCCTCCTTGAAGCGGCCCAGGACCTTTACGTGGAAGACCTGCAGCCCGTAGACCTCGGCCTCCCAGCGGGCGAACGTGACCCAGTTTTCGCCGGGCCCCTGGCTGCCCATGACCTGCGGGGTGTCCGGTTGCGGCGGCGGCCCGGCCGCGCCGTCGGATCCCGGCGCCGGCTGGGGCTGGGGAGGGGGAGGGATCTCCGCGGGGGGCGTTTCTTCGCCCGTGTCCTCGGCGTAGCGGAAGTCGAGGGCCTCGATATCCACCGCGTAGTTGCTTTCGATTTCCGCCTGGCGCTTGCGGCAGTCCTCCACGATGTCGCTGATCTCGCGGCGCGCTTCGGCGGGAAGCTCGAAGGTCTTCTCCTTTTCGAAGCGCTCGGCGCACTGCGTGAAGAGCGTAACGGCCGTGCGCGCCGCGGCGGTGCCGGCGATATTGCCGGACTTGCGCTTCTCCTCGAGGAGCTTTTCGGCGCGGGCGAGGCACTCGGCCAGCAGCGCGCGCAGTTTGCGTTCGCGCACGGCGGCGAGCGCTTCCTTCTCGCGGAGGTAGTCCCGGCGCGCGGAGGCGGCTTCCGGCGCGGCCGACGCCGCCGGCGGCAGCGGCGCCAGCGCAAGCGTCAGGCAGCACAGGGCGCTACCGGCCAGACTTCGGCCTGATGAGGTCAATCTGCAGATCGTCAATCGACTCGTCCTCGCGGTCCCGCTCTTCCGGCGCGGAGGACGGCGGCGCGGCGAGTGCCTCGGGGCCGTGCTTGCCCTCGGCCTTGAGCTCATAGGACCACAGTTGGCGGTTTCCCTCGAAGCCGGAGATGCGCATGCGGTCCACGCTGACCTTGCAGCTCCGGTTGAAGGTCCGGTCGCCGTAGATGGCTTCGAGGCGGGTCATGTCCACGGGCACGCGGAAACTGACGTAGAGGTCGAGGTCGTTGACCACCCTGACATCCGGCCGCGTGTAGGCGAAGCGCACGGGCTCATAGACGCGCGTGACGCGCTCGCCCTCGGGAGTGACGCGGGGAACGAGCTGGCGGTAGACGCATTCGAAGACGATCTTCGAGCAGGCGTGGGTGCGTCCGGGGGTGAAGCGGACCGAGTATTCGTTCTGGCCGGAGGTCCCCGGCTCGGAGGTGATTTCGATCTCGCGGAACCACGGTTCCTCGGCGGCGTTGGTTGCCGCCTGGGCCGCGGCGGCGACGGCGGCGACGGCGGTCTGGTCCGCCGGCGTTTCCGCGGCCGCGGCGGAAGCCAGCATCACGAGGCAGGCGAGGGCTGCTTTCGGCATGAAGGTCACCTCAACTCACGGACGCGCCGGTACTTGCCGTGGAATTCCTTGGCCAGGCTCTGCAGGAACTGGTGGCCATCCTCGTCAATCTGGTAGCCGATGCAGTGGATCTGCGGGGGCTTCCTTCCCTGTTTCGCGTACAGGGCCTCGTAAAGCATGGTGAGGTGGCGGACGAAGTCCGTGAAAGACCACCAGCCGGGATCGGGCATGGGCGGGGGCTGCGGCATGGGGGGGGCGCCGCCGCCTCCTCCCTGGCGGTGCACGACCTCTCTCCAGTATCCGGGTTGCGCGGGCGCGCCCGGATCGCCCATATCCGGCGCCTGGCCTTCCTTGGGCGGACTCTTGCTGGGCGGGCGCGGCGGCCGGGCCGGCGTGGGAGGCACCCATACCTTTTCGACCACGGTCGGGGCGGCGGCCTGGGCCGCGGCGTACGAGGCGGCGGCCGCCTGGGCGGCCGCGACTCGCCCGGCGTTGGCCTGCATCCAGGCGTTGCGCTCGGCCTGGAAGTTCGAGAGCTGGTCGGCCGAGAAAACGCGCCTCACCTTGGGCAGACCGTCGCTGATGACCAGGATCGTATCCGCGCCCTGCAGGTAAGCCGCGGTGAGAGCGAGGTCGAGGCGGGTGGTGCCGCCGCCGGCGGGCAGGCCGTGGCTGCTCTGCGAGACGTTGCCCTGGGTGAGTCCCCAGTTGCCTTCCGTGTTGTAGGGACGGATGAAGAGCTTGGCCTTCTTCTTGTTTTCGTCGCTGGCGATGACCATCTTCGGGAAGAGGGTCTGACCGGCATCGGCGAAGACGGTGGTGCTGAAGAGGCCCGTTTCCGCCAGGGCGTCTATGACGTTCTCGACGCGCTGTTTCACGCGCATGTAGCCGGGCACGCCGCCCTTCTGCTCCTCGACCATGCTCACGGACACGTCCACGAGGATGGCGATGCGGTCGCCCCGCGCCCGGATGCCGAAGAAGTCGACCGAGGAAACGCCCTGGCCGAAGCCGTCGGCGCCGTAGCCCGTGCCGAGACCGGCGCCGAGCCCTTTGCCGGACACCGCCTTGAACTTGGGCTGGAAGGTCGTGTGGACGATCTTGGGGTCCACCTTGATTTCGGGCAGGGAGAGTTCGGATGGCCGCATGGCCACCAGGCGGGGCAGCATGGCCGGGCGGCTGGAGCTGCGCTGGCGCTTCTGCACCTTGACGCGGTGTTCGAGCTTGCGCGGCTCGTAAGTGCGCGTCGGCGGGGGCGTCGTGAAGACCGTTTCCCGCTCCTGCCGGGAGCGCATCACGACCCAGCCGCCGAAAATCGCCATGGCGGCGACGTACGCGGCGACGCTGCCCGCCATGATGTAGCGGAGCTGCTTGCGGCGCTGATGGGAGAGCTTGTAGTAGCCCATGCCGCTCAGGATCGCGTAGAGCCGATCGCGGGGGGCGACCTTGACCAGCTCGGCCGCCTCGCTTTCGCCCACGGTGAAGACGCTTTCGGACGGCGGCGCCGGCGGCGTCCGTGGCGCCTGGCTGTCGTTCTCGCTCATATCGGCCTCCCTTTCGCGAGATGCCTTACTCGGCGGCGGCTGTGAACGTGACATATTCTATACCGGCCGCGGCGCAGGCGTCCATGACATCTACAACGCGCTGGTGCCGGGTGTCGTCCGCCGCCCAGATGGTGATCATGGCCTTGTTCCGGGACGCCAGGGAGGCGGCCAGGTAGCGTTCGAGGGTTGCGACCAGATCCGGAAGCTCCTGGCGCGAGGGGTGGCCGAAAATCTGTCCGTTGAGGTAAACCTCGTCGTTGGAGCGCACCTCGATGATCTGCTCGTCGGGCATGTCCACCGTGGCGGCCTGCTGGACCATGCCCGGCAGCTTGATGCCCAGGTCGCCTTCGGATTTCACGAGGCTGGCCGAGACCATGAAAAAGATCAGGAGCTGGAAGACGCAGTCGATCAGCGGAGCGATCTGGAGTTCCGGCGGGTCCGAGTCCGGCTTGATGGTCTTCACGGCTTCCTCCTAGGGATTGACCTGCTGCCCTTCGGAAGGCTTGAACGCCCCGATGATGAAGTCGTCGATGCCCAGCTCGGACATCGCGCCCATGACCTTGCGCACCGCGCCGTGCGGCGTTTCGCGGTCCGCCCGCAGATAGATTCGCGCGTCCGGAATCAGGTCCCGGTAGGCCTTGACCATCTTCTTGAGCTCCAGGACGTCGGCCGCGGGCTGATCGCCGCAGAAAATGTTTCCGTCGGCGCGGATGTTCACCACGACGCGCTCGGCGCGCTCCTTGGGCACAACGGCGTGCGCGGCCGTGGGGATCTGCAGGTCGATGTTCTGCATGGTGCTGAAATGCGATTCGACCATGAAGAAAATCAGCAACTGGAAGACCATGTCGATCATGGGGGCCATGTTGAAGCTGCTGGCGTCTTCTTCGATAGCGGGCATTTTCACGGTCGAATTCTCCGTAATGTCTCCTGCCGCGGACTTGGTCTACGGGGCGGCCGGCGCGGCGGCCTCGGCGGGAGCGGAGGCATGTTCCGCCGGCGGCGCTTCCACGCGCCGCGAAGCCGCGACCAGGGTATGGGTCAGGTTGCCCAGGAAACGGCCGAGCTTCGTGACGATGTTCACGTAACGGCTCTTGAGATAGAAGTAGAAGGCCATGGCCGGAATGCCGATGATCAGGCCGTAGGCCGTGGTGATCAGAGCTTCGCCGATGTCGTTGGCCAGCAGCTCGGGCTTGCCCATGGCGCCCTTCCCGATCTTCTCGAAGGCCTTGATCATGCCGCTGACCGTGCCGAGCAGGCCGAGCATGGGGGCGATCTGGGCGCTGATGGACAGGTAGTTCAGCATGCGCAGGCCGGCCTGCGTCTCCTCCACGGAGGCTTCTTCCATGGCCTTCTCCATGCTGCCCACGTCGAGCACGCCGTCGCTGATGCGCTGCATGCCGGCGTGGAGGACGTTGGTGAGCATGGAGGGTTTTCCGACGCAGGCCGTGTTGACGTCGTCCAGGTGCAGGCGGCTGAGCGAGGTCTGCAGCTGCGGGATCAGCTCCGGCACGAGCGTCTTGTTTTCGCGGACCAGCAGAAAGCCGTAGACGGTGAAGGCGATGACCATGATGTTGGTCAGCCCCAGCGGGTACATGCACCAGCCGCCCACGAGCCACAGCTTCCACAGGGTCATGCGGGTCTCGGGCGCCGCCGGGGCCTCCGAGGCGGTGGTTGCCGCCCGGACCGGAGCGGCGGCGGCAGGGGCGGGGGCGGCCGCTTCCTGCGCCGGCGCCGCGCTGATGAGCAGAGCCATGCCGGCCGCGGCCAGGACCGCGAGCATAATGCGTGTCTTGAGTGTCATCTCGGGACTCCTTTCCTTGTTTCTCGGGGCTGTTACTGTTTCGTTTCCCCCGCGTCAGGGGGCGCTACGGCGGTTTCCTTTTCGTCCAGGTCGACGGTCTTTTCCCTGGGCTGCGGCCTGGGCTGCGGCAGGGAGACCTTCTCGTCCGCAAAGATGTCCGTCGGTTTGCTGGCCAGCAGTTTATCCGAAAGCTCGTTCATGTCTTCTTCCAGCCCGAAGAAGACGTCTTCAACGAGCATCTTCTCCTTCTGCCTGGTCAGGCCCTGGTCCATTATGAACGCGAGGCGCGCGCGCGCGGCGTCGGCCCATTCGGTCAGGGGGAAGATGCGCGCGATTTCGTAGTACACGTCGCGCGCGCGGTACCAGTTCTGGAGCTCTTCATAGCAGCGCGCGGATATCAGCAGGGCGTCCGGAAAGGTGTCCATGCTCTTGTTCTCGAAGCACACGGAGTTGACGGCCGCGTCCATGGCGGCCGCGTACTCCTGCCGGCCGAGGGCGAGCTGGGCGGTCGCCAGCCAGTAGAGGCCGTACGCCGCGTCGCCGGGCATGGGCTTTTCGACGCGATTCAGGAACTCCTGCGCGGTGCGCGGCTTGGCGAGCGCCAGGAGGCACTGGATGCGCCGCAGCTCGGCGATCTGGCCGCCGCTGTACCACGCCGCGGCCGTGGCGTACTGGAACAGCGAGTAGGCGGTCTTGTACTGGTCCTCGGCCGACTGGCGCTCCTCGTCGGTCTTGGCGGCGGACATGGTTTCGCGCGCCAGCTTCATGGCGCAGTCGCCGGCCTGCAGCACCAGGTCGGCCGTGTTGTTCTGCGGCAGGTCCAGGTAGGCGAGGGTGGGCTGCACCGCGCGCAGCAGCGCGTTCATGGCGGTGACCCACTTGCGGGCGCGGGTGGCCTGGTACACGGCGTACTGGTCCAGTTCGATGCGGAAGAAGGCGGCTTCGATGACGCGGGCGTCGAGCTTGCGGGACGTGCCGCCGTCCGACAACACCACCTCGCCCTCTTCGGTGCGGCCGATGAGCTTCACTTCCCGGGACTTGCCGTCGACGGTGAGCACCGCGTCCACCGTTTCCGTGCGCTTGAAGCCGGGGATCGTGGCCGACGCCGGGGGCGTCGCCTGGGCCGCGGCCAGGGCGGGAAGCAGCAGGCCCAGGCACATGGCCGCGCCGTTGGGCGCGCTCCGCTTCATATCTGGTCTCCCATTTCCTGCATCATCTTGCGGGCCTCCGCGGTCTCGGGCAGCGACGCCAGGTCGGCGTTGGCGAGCATCTCGGCCAGCACTTCGCGCGCCTTGCCCAGCTGGTAGAGCCGCTTCAGGCACTCCGCGCGCCGCAGGTAGGCCTTGGCGACCCAGTCCTTGTGGTGGCCGTAGAGCACGTAGATGCGCTCGTAGTAGGCGCTGGCCTGCTCGTACTGCCTCTGATCGAAAGCGCATTCGCCCCTTCCGTACAGCGCCTCGGGCCACATGTTGCGCCAGCCCTTGACGCCCAGGACCGACTTGTAGCACTCGTCGGCCAGATCGAACTTGCGCGCTCCGCGGTGGATCTCGCCCAGCAGCAGCAGGGCGGTGCCCGCCTCGGAGCTGGCGGCGAAAACCTCCCGGATGACGTCCAGGTGTTTGACCGCTTCCCTGTAATGCCCGGCCGCGGCGGCGGCGTTCTCGGCTTTCCTGGCCATGGCCATCTCGTGGCGGGCGAGGGTCATGCGCGCGTCGAGCGCGTAGTCCGTCTCGGTAAAGTCGGCGATGATGCGGTCGGCCAGGTTGCGCGCAAAGTCGTCGCGGCCGTCCTTCACGGCCATGTCGAGCATTGTCTGCAGGACGGCGGCGCTGGCCGCGTCGGCGGTCTTCTCGGACGCGAAATCCTGGAGAATGCGCTGGCGGACCGAAGGCGTCAGGTTGGGGTCGAAGAGAACCACGCGCTTGAAGCGCAGCGCCAGGGTGGGCTTGTTGTCGGAAACGGCCTGCTCCATCGAGCGATACATCTCCTGCCATGCCTGTTGCGCCCGCTCCTTGGGGCTGCGCTTGATGCGGCCGATCCATTCGTCGAGGATGATGTCGATGCTGGTGGCGGCGCGCTCGGTTCCGAACCGCTCCACGGCCTGCCGGTAGTAGCGCAGCGCGCCGTCCTCCTCGCCCGTGTTCCAGAGGGCGATGCCGATCCAGTAGATGGCCAGCGGGATGTTGGAGCCCTCCACGTTGCGCTCGATGTACTCGCGGAAGTGCGTGGCCAGCTTCGGGTACGCTTCGTCGTCGGCCAGGATGCGTCCGGCCTGGAACGCGCAGTGGTTGTAGAATTCGATGTTCAGGCCCTCGTGCGTCATGGCGCGCCGGTACAGTTCCACGGCCTCGTCGCCGCGGCCCTGCGCGCCGGCGATGTCGCCGCGCATCATGACGGCTTCGCCCACGAGCTGGTTGGTCGGATAGGAGGCGATGAAGGCGGTCAGCCGTTCGTCCGATTCGTCGTACAGGCTGAGGCCGTAGTCGCAGACGGCCCGGCGGAAACGCGCGTCGGCGACGTAGGGGCAGTCCGGAAAGCGTTTCACCACGTTGTCGAACTGGACGGAGGCGTTCTCGTAGTCGCCGTCGAAGAGGCGCGCCATGCCCAGCCAGTAGGTGACCTCCTCTTCCACGGCGTTGCCCGGGAACTCCGTGTTCACGCGGGTCAGCCAGTTGATCGCGTCGGCGAACTTCTCCTCCATGAACGAGGCGTAGCCCAGCAGGAACATGCACTCGGCCGCGGCGGTGTGGGCGGGGCTGATCTCCAGGGTGCGCGTCAGGTGCGCGATCACGGCGGGCCAGTCCTGGAGGCGCGCGTACATCTGGCCCATGGCGAGCGTGAGCAGGTCGAAGAACTCGCCGGCGGGGTACTTCTCCATGTACATGTTGCCGATCTCGAAGGCGCGGTCCCACGGCCGGATGAAGCTGGAGCAGCGGAAGGCCAGGAAGAGCGCCTCCTCGGCCACGTCGTCTCCGCCCGTGCGGTGCAGATGCAGGAAGAGCTCGCGGCCCTCCCGGTAGCGCATCATCTCCATGTAGCCCATGGCGATGCGGTAGGAGAGCCCTTCGTCGTAGTTGTCGATCTCGTTCAGCGCCGCCAGCTCGGCTTCCAGTTCGCCGATGTTCTCCTGCAGGCGCATCAGCGCGCGGGGGTCGGTGGGCAGCTCGCGCAGACGGTCGGCCTGGGTCTTGAGCCGTTCGAGGTAGGCCTCCCCGTACACGGCGACGGTGTCGTAGGGATAGACCAGGCGGTAGATCCACAGCGCGTCGCGGTAGTATTCCTCGGCGAAGAGATCGTCGGCCGCCTCCAGGGCGGCCAGGTTGAACGCCACCGACCGCGAGGCCAGCGAGTCCCGCTGCAGGAGGAAGGGCACCATGGCGTAGATGCGGTCCAGGTTCCTTTCCTTGAGAAAGGCCGTGGTCAGGAGGGTGGCGGCCCAGTTGCGGCGCAGGAAGTCGGGGGCCTTCAGGTAGACGATCTTCAGGGGCTCCATGGCCGCGGTCCAGTTGCCGTCCGCCAGGTGGCAGCGCGCGATGGAGCCGTAGATGTCCGTGAGCATGTCGTAGTCGAGGTTGTACTCGCGCATCACGCCCTCGTAGGCCTGGATCGCTTCCTTGAGCCGCTCCTTGTAGCGCAGCGAGTCGGCGCGGTAGATCAGCGCGTCCTTGCGCTTCATGCCGCGCTTGTACTTGCTCAGGTAGGTGTCGAAATCGCTCAGGGCCTGGTCGTGCTGGCCGGCGAAGAACTGGCAGAGGGCCAGATTGTAGTAGACCATGTCCATGCTGTTGACGACGTCGGGGGTCTTGCTCTCGCCGAGCAGCGCGATCAGTTCCTGCAGGGGCGGAATGGCCGCCATGTAGTCGCCCATGGCCATGGCGCGTCCGGCCTCTTCGCGCAGCTCGCGCGGCGTGGCCTGCGCGAACAGCGCGGCCGGCGCGAGACACGCCGCGCAGAGGAGAAAGACGGGGGCGAGGCGGCGCCTGGCCGGCCAGGGGCGCATGTGAATCCTTGCGCGCGTATAGTCCATCAAAAAATAACTTTGCAGAAAGAAGGGCGAGTGTCAATGCGCGAGCGGCGCGCGCAGAGACTTGCCGCTTGCTCCTTCCCGGGAGTCTGCTATGGTGGTCCCCGAAAGGAGACGGCGCATGCGAACGGGCGGACGGGTCACCCTGGCGGCGCTGGCGTGCGCGCTTGCCGCGGCGGCGTGCGAGCCGCCGGGCGGCGGCGCGCGGGAGCTGACCGCGGCGGATAACGGCGCCGGCGTCCACCTTCGCCTGGGGCAGGAGTTGCGGGTGAAGCTGGAAGAAGCCCCGACCACCGGCTACCGGTGGGAAACGGAATACGTCGACGAAGCCGTCCTGCGTTTCGAGGGCCGGGAGTTCGAACGGGATCCGCGCTGCCTGCCCGGCATGGTCGGATGCGGCGGCACGGCGACGCTGAAGTACACGGCCGCGGAGGTCGGCCGGACCGTGCTGCGGCTGCTCAACCGCCGCGCCTGGGAAACGACGTGGGTCGGCGTCTTTGAGGTCACGGTCGTCGTGGGCAGGTAGCGGGGCCGGCCGGCGCGGCGTCCGCGGCTTCTTCGTGATCGAACTTCTCGCGGATCACGTAGATGGGGCGGCTCTGGGCTTCGTGATACGTGCGGATCTGCACCTCGGCCAGCAGGCCCATGCTGATGAACTGCATGCAGAACAGGATCAGCATGAAGGGCGTTACCACCCAGAACGGGCGCTTGATCAGCCCCGCGCCCCAGTCCAGGCCGGTCGACATGTAGAGCACCTGGGCGAAAACCAGCCAGGCCAGTATGCCCAGGCCCGGCACTCCGAAGAGCATGCCGATCTTGCCGAAGATCTGGATGGGATGCGTGCTGTAGCGGAGCAGGAACTTGACCGTGATCAGGTCCAGGATCACCCGCAGCGTGCGCGAGATCCCGTATTTTGAGCGTCCGAACCGCCGCGGATGGTGGTTGACCGGCTCCTCGGCGATCGTCCCGCCCACCCAGCTCGCCAGGGCCGGCATGAAGCGGTGCATCTCGCCGTAGAGGCGCAGGTTCTCGATGACCTCGCGGCGATAGACCTTGAGCGTGCACCCGTAGTCGTGCAGCGGCACGCCGGTGACCTTGCTGATCAGGGCGTTGGCCAGCATCGACGGCAGGCGCCGGCTGATGAACGGATCGCGGCGGCTCCTGCGCCAGCCGCTGACCACGTCAAAGCCTTCGTCCATCCGCTTCAGCAGGCTGGGGATGTCCGCGGGGTCGTTCTGGAGATCGGCGTCGAGCGTGACCACGGCGGCGCCCCGGCTGGCGTGGAAACCGGCGCTGAGGGCCGCGGTCTGGCCGAAGTTGCGGCGCAGGCGGATGATGCGGAAACCCGGATAGCGCCGGGCCGCCTCCATGAGCCGGGGCCATGATTCGTCGGTGCTGCCGTCGTCAATGATCAGGACCTCGTAGGAACGGCCCAGCCCGGACAGCACGCCGTGCAGCGCCTCGGCAAGCCGGGGTATGCTTTCAGCCTCGTTGAAAACGGGTATGACGACGGACACGTCCATGGGTTGTTGGTTACGGGTTATCGGTTGTCGGTGGTCGGTTGTCGGTGGTCGGTTGTTGGGCGTTGAATACTCTCGACCGTGGGTTGCGGACGCATGCTATGATACCGGCTTGTTAGAAGGAAGCGAAAAAACGGGCCTGCCGTAACCGGTCAGTTATGCAGGGAGGCGAGGTAGGGCGGACCGTCCCGGTCCGCCGCGGCGCGGCGGGACGCCGCGCCCTACCGGCGTGTTTCCACCGCGTAACTGACCCACTACGGCCTGCCGCCATCGCGGGCGCGGCCCCGAATGGAGGCGGAATGCCGGAATCATGCGACGGTGCGCGGGCCGGCGCGGAAACGCGGCGCAAGCTTGACAGGCTGCGCGCCCTTCTCCGCGCGACCGACGGCCTGGCGGTGGCCTATTCGGGCGGCGTGGACAGCACGTTCCTGGCGGCCGTGGCCGCGGCCGAGCTCGGCGACCGGGCGCTGGCGGTGACGGCCCTTTCGCCGACCTATCCGGCGCGCGAGCAGGCCGAGGCCGGCGAGCTGGCCGCCCGCATCGGCATTCGCCAGGTCACGGTCGAATCGAACGAGCTGGAAATCCCGGGGTTCAGCGACAACCCGCCCGAGCGCTGTTACTATTGCAAGAGGGAGCTCTTCGCCGTTCTGCGCCGCGCGGCGCGCGAGCACGGCCTGGGGGCGGTGGCGGACGGAACCAACGCGGACGACTTGCGCGATTACCGCCCCGGGCGCCGCGCGGCGCGGGAGAGCGGCGTCATGTCGCCGCTGCTGGAAGCCGGGCTCGGCAAGGACGAGATCAGGGCGCTGTCGCGGGACATGGGCCTGCCCACCGCGGACAAGCCGGCCCAGGCGTGCCTGGCTTCGCGGTTTCCGTACGGGTCGCGCATTACCGCCGCGAAACTCGCGCAGGTGGATGCCGTGGAGCGTGTCCTGCGCGAGTCCGGCTTCAGGCAGGTGCGGGTGCGGCATCACGGCGAGACCGCGCGCATCGAGGTCGGCGCGGCGGAGATCGCGCGCCTGCTGGACGCGCCGCTGCGCGCGAAAGTCGTTTGCGCCGGCAAGGCGGCCGGATTTGCCTACGTCACGCTGGACCTGCAGGGCTACCGCACGGGCAGCCTGAACGAAACGCTGACGGACAAGCCGCCGGATTCCGCGTGACACGGGGGTTGATGGGGGATACTGTTTGCCTTTTCAGTTCCGCCCCGGCCGTCTTCCCGAGGCCGCGACGAGACTGCCATGATGAGCATATCCGTCAGATGCGTCGCCCCCGTGGCGGCGCTTTTTCTCGCGATTCCGGCGCTTGCCGACACGAACGCGGTCGCCATTCTGACCCTCGAGGACTGCGTCGGCGTGGCCTTGCGCACCGGCGGAGCGGCGGCCCTGGCGCGCTACGACCAGGCGATCGCGGGCACGCTCGTGGGCCAGGCCGCGGCGGGGCTCAGGCCGCGGGTCTCCGTTAACGGGTCCTACACGCGGCTGGACCGCGTGGACGACCTGGACCTCGGACCGGCGCGCATCGCCACGGCCGACGAGAACAACGCCTCGGCCGGGGCGCACTTTTCCCAGGTTCTCTACCCGGGCGGCGGCGTTCACGCCGCCCTGGCCGCGGCCAAGCTGGGCAAGCGGGCGGCGGACTGGACGCGGGCGGACGCCGAACAGCGCGTGATCAGGGACGTGCGCCTCGCGTTCTACGACGTCCTGGCCGCGCGGTCCGCGCTGAAGGTGCAGCAGGAGGCGGTCCTGCAGCTCGGCCTGGCCATGCGCCAGACGCGCATCCGTTTCGCGGAAGGGACGGCCTCCGAGTTCGACAAGCTGCGCTCCGAGCTGGACTTCGCCAACGCCTCGCGCGATCTGCTGCGCGCGAAGAACGACGCCGACACGTCCATGGTCGCGCTGGGGCGCCTGCTCAACATGGACCTGGCGGCGTTCGACGTGACCGGCGAACTGCCGCTGGAGACGGTGACGGCGGACAAGGCGAAGCTCCAGGCGCGCGCGGCGAGGGAAAGGCCGACCGTGCTGGCCATGGCCTCCGCGATCGAAGCGGCGCACAAGGATCTGGCGGCCGCCCGGGGCAGCCGCCTGCCGAGCCTCGTGGCGCTGCTCAACTACGACTGGGGCAACCGGTTCTCCGCGGCCGAGCTTGAAAACGAATTCGAGTGGCACTGGACGGCCGGCCTGGGCATGGAATGGAATCTCTGGGACGGCGGGCGGACCGCGCAGCTCCTGCGGCAGAAGATGCTCGAGCTCGAGAAGGCGCGCGTGGAATACGCGGAGCTGGCCAAGACGGCCCGCATGGAGGTGAGCCTGGCCTGGCTGGAAATGGGAAATGCCGTCCAGGCGCTGGAGGGCCGGCGCGAAGAGGCCGAACTGGCCGCGAAGGCGCTGGAGATCGCGCGCACGAGCTACGAGGCGGGCGTGGCCACGTACCTGGACTTTGTGGAAGCGAACGTGGCGGCCGCCGCGGCCAGGCTCGGAATCGTGCAGGCGCTGCGCCGGCACGCCGCGGCGACCGCCAGGCTGAAATACGCGTGCGGCAGCGAGGACCTGGGCGAATGAGCGCAAACCGAAAGGTGATTCTCGTGGTGTCCGCCCTGACGGCGGGCGCGCTGGCTTTCTCGGTCGGCAGGGCCGTCGTGCGCAAGGCGCGGCGCGAGGAGACGCGCTCGATCGAGGATATCCGCAAGGAGCAGGGCGTTCCGGTCCGGACGATTCCGCCCTTGCGCACGAACCTGACGGCGGCGGTCGTCCTGGACGGGACGGTGGAGCCCCGCGAGCGGGGCTACGCCACGGCGCAAGTGGATGAACGCGTCAAGCGCATACTGGTCGATGAAGGCGACCGCGTCGCGGCCGGCGACGAGCCGACGCTTCTGGTGGAGCTCGACGACCGGGAAGCGCTGGCGGCGCGGGCGTCCGCCGAGACGGCTTATGACGACGCGCGGGCGAACTTCGCGCGCGCCGAAGCGCTGTTCAAGGGCGGCGGCATTTCCGAGAAGGACCGCGACCAGGCCCGCGTGGCCCTGGCCGCGGCCGAGGCCAGGCGCGTGGCCGCCGAAAAGCGGCTGGCCAACTGCAAAGTCTATGCGCCGATCGCCGGCACGGTCGCCCGGCGCCACACCGACCCCGGGGCGGTGACGAAGATGGGCGAGGCGCTGATCGAAATCGTCGACGCTTCAAGCCTCAAGGTGGAGGCCCGCGCCCCGGAAAAGGCCGTGCCGCACCTGCGCGCGGGCATGCCGTGCGAAATCACGATCGGCGCGGAGGGGAACCGCGAGCCCCTGCGGGCCGAGATCTCCGCGCTGAATCCCGAGTTGGACCCCGTGACCCGCGACCTGACCGTCACCTGCCGTCTGGCGGACCCGCCCGAAGGCGTGGTTCCCGGCATGTTCGCGCGGGTGCGGGTGCGCTACCGCGAGCACAAAGGCGTGCTGGCGGTGCCCGAGGAGGCGGAGGTGCAAAACGCCGGGCACGCCGGCGTCTACGTCGTCACGGCGGACGGGATCGCGCGCTTCAGGCCGGTCGAGGTCGGCCTGCGCGACAACGGCTGGGTGGAAATCGTGTCGGGGCTCCGGGAGTCCGAGACGGTCATCGCTGACGGACACCGGCAGCTTTCCGACGGCGCAAGAATCCTGGTCCGGGACTGAGGCCCGCGACAGGCGCGACGCAGGACCGGCATCACCGACAACCGACAACCGACAACCGATAACCGATAACCGACCATGTTCGTATCCGACATCTGTATCAAGCGCCCGGTCCTGGCGTCGGTGGTGATGATCATCACCGCGATCCTCGGGATGTCCAGCTATTCGCGCCTCGGGGTCGAGCTTTTTCCCGATATCGAGTTCCCGATGACCGTCGTCACCACCGCCTATCCCGGCGCCGGCCCGGACGAAATCGAGACGCTGGTCACCAAGCCGATCGAGGACAACCTCACGCTGGTTGACAACGTCAAGTACATCCAGTCCTATTCGTCCGAGGGCCTGTCAACGGTCATGGTGCGCTTCGAGATGGGCACGGATCTGGACGTGGCCGCCAGCGACGTGCGGGACCAGGTCAACCAGGTCCAGGCCGTGCTGCCCGACGACGCCGAGAGCCCGGTAGTCACGAAGCTGGACCCCCAGGCTTTCCCCGTCATGCGCCTGGCGGCGTCCGGGGATCTGCCCCTCATGGACCTGTACCAGGCCGCCGACGACATCATCCGCACGGAGCTGGGCAGGATCCAGGGCGTGGGCCTGATCCGGATCGTGGGAGGCGAGCATCGCGAGATCCGCGTCGAAGTGGACCAGGCGCGCCTGGAGGCGAGCGGGGTCTCCATCGGCCAGGTCATCGCCGCGATCGCCGGCGCGAACGTGGAGATTCCCGGCGGACGCATCAGCCGCGGCGGCCGGGAATACGCGGTCCGCGTCTTCGGCAAGATCGACGATCTCGACCTTATCGCGGAAACGCCCCTGCCGGGCGCGCCGTCCGTGCGCGTGGGCGACGTCGCCGAAGTCAGGGACACCGTCGCCGAGGTCCGCACGATGACCAGGCACAACGGCCGCGGCAGCGTCGGCGTGGAGGTTCTCAAGAAGGGGGACGCCAACACGGTCCTGGTGGGGCGGGAAGTGCGCGCCGCGATCGCGCGGCTGAACGACGGCCCGCTGCCGGCCTCCGTCGCGGTGGACGTCGTCACGGACGATTCGGTTTTCATTCGCGACGTGATACGCGAGGTGCGGGACAACATGATCCAGGGCATCGTCCTGACGGCGCTCGCCCTTTACCTGTTCCTGCACAGCGGCCGGGGAACGTTTGTCATCGGGCTGGCCATGCCCACTTCCGTCATCGCCACCTTTGTCGCGCTGTACGCGGCGGGCTACTCCGTCAACATCATGAGCATGATGGGGCTGGCCATCTCCATCGGGATCCTGGTGAACAACGCCATCCTGGTGCTGGAGAACATCCATCGCCATATCGACCTGGGGGACGACCCGAAGACGGCCGCGTCGCGGGGAACTTCGGAGATCGCGCTGGCCGTCTCCAGCACGACCCTGACGAATCTCGTGGTCTTTCTGCCGATCGCTTTCATGGAGTCGATCGTGGGGCAGGTCTTCCGGCAGTTTGCCATGACGATCGTGTTTTCCACGTTCTTCTCGCTGTTCGTCTCCTTCACTCTCACGCCGATGGCGGCGAGCCTGCTGCTGCGCGGCCGGACGGAGGAAGAGCGCCTCCTGAAGGCGCGCACGCGGCGGATCTACGCGGCCTGGGACGGCATCTACGATTCCATGGCGAGGTGGTACGAGAAAGCGGTCAGGCGCTGCCTGGCGCATCCCTGGCTTACGCTCGCGCTCACGGCCGCGGCGGTGGCGCTGGTCATGCTGACGGTTCCGCGGCTGATCGGCGGCGAATTCTTTCCGGAAACCGACCAGGGACAGTTCGCGGTGGATATCGAGACCGACGTGTCGAGTTCGCTCGAATACACCGACGGCGTAGCGCGGCGGGTGGAGGAGATCCTGGCCGCGATACCGGAGCTGGATCAGGTATACGCCACGGTCGGCAGCCAGGCGGGCGGCCACCTCGCGGGAAGCGCGGAGGCGCCCAACCGGGCGCAGGTCGTCGTGAAGCTGGTGGACGTGCAAAAGCGCCGCCGCTCCACCGCGCGGATCATGGCGGCCCTGCGTCCGGAGCTTGCCGCGGTCGTGGGCGCCAGGCTGGCGGTCAAGGCCACGCAGGAAGGCGGCCCCGGCGGCACGCCGATCGAGCTGGAAGTGCGCGGCGAGGACTTCGACGTGCTCAACTCGATCGCGGCGGACGTCCTGACCGTGAGCCGCGGCGGCACGCTGGGCGGCGTGGAATACGCGCCGGTGCCCGGGCTGGTGGACGCCGACACCGACTGGCGCGCGGGGAAGCCCGAGATCGGCCTGCGGCCGGAACGGACCCGCATGCGGCAGCGGCAAGTCTCCATCGAGAGTCTGGCCGCGGCGATCCGCTCCTACTACACCGGCACGGTGGCGACCCGCTACCGCGAGGGCGACGACGAATACGACGTGCGCGTCCAGCTTCGGGACGAAGACCGGCGGCGGTTCGCGGCCTTGAGCGACCTGACCGTGCAGGCCGGCGACGGGCGCCTCGTGCGCGTGAGCGAAGTGGCGGAAGAGGTCCGCTCCACCGGCCCGACGCACCTCGCGCGCAAGGACCGCCAGCACATGGTGAAAGTGTCGGGCAACACGAGCGGGCGCACCTCCGGCGAAGTGCACAAGGACATGGTCGCGCGCATCGCCGCTGTCCGGCTGCCGGAGGGATACACGTTCCGCTGGGCGGGCGACATCGAGTTCATGCAGGAGAATTTCCGGGACCTTTACAACGCGATGCTGCTGGCGACCGTGCTGACTTACCTGCTGCTGGCCGGCATGCTGGAGTCGTGGAAGCTGTCGCTGCTGGTGATGCTGTCGCTGCCCATATCGTTCGCGGGAGTCTTTATCGGGCTGCTGATTCGCGGCTCGACAATCAACATCTTCTCGCTGATGGGGATGGTCATGCTGATCGGCCTGGTCATCAACAACTCCATCGTGATCATCGACTACATCGGCGTCGTGCGACAGACGGAACGTCTTCCGCTGCTGGAAGCCATCCCGAAGGCCTGCGCCGTGAGGCTGCGCCCGCTGCTCATGGCCGAGGCCACGACGGTGATCGCGCTGGTGCCGCTGGCCATGGGCTCGGGCGCCGGCGGCGAATACCGCGCCCCGATGGCGGTGACGGAGATGGGCGGCATGCTGGCCGGCGCGATGCTTTCGCTGATCGTCGCGCCCGTGCTGTATTACCTTGCCTTCCGCCGCGCCGAGCGGAAGGCGGCGTCCGGCGCGTAGCGCGGCCGGCGGCAGAGACAGTGAAATGCCGGGCTGGAAGTAGAGTCGGGCACGGTCAAGGAACACGGTGAAGTGAACGGCGCGCCATCAGAGGCCCGACTGAACCCTGAACCCGAACCCGGGCGCCTGCGCATGACCTTGGAACCGTCAACAGACCGCGAACCGGAAGAGGCCGACGGCGACGGGCTCAGGAAATCGTTCCTGGGTCATCTCGAAGACCTGCGCGCCATGCTCATCAGGTCCGGCGTGGCGCTGGCCGTCTGCATGCTGGCGGTCATTCCGCTGGCGCCGCGCATCCTGAACCTGGCCAAAATCCCGCTGGTCAGGGCCGGGAAAGATCCCGAGGAGTTCCTGCGCGTCATGGCGGTGGGCGCGGGCCTTTCCATCACCATGCGGATCGTGTTCTGGGGCGGGCTTATCGTGAGCCTGCCGCTGATTCTCTGGTTCGTGGGCCGGTTCGTGTTCCCGGGGTTGACGCGCCGGGAGCGCCGGGCCGCGCTGACCGCGCTGGGCGCCGCCACCGTGCTTTTCGCCGGCGGCGTCCTGATGGGCTACCTGGCGATGCTGCCCTTCGGCCTGCGGATGATGTTCCGCGTCAGCGATTGGGTGGGGGCGCCGCTGGCTTTCGTGGAGCTGGGCGACTACGTCGGCTTCGTGCTGCGGTTCCTGCTGGCGTTCGGGATCACCTTCGAGCTGCCCGTGGTGGTGCTGGCGCTGGGCGCGCTGGGGATCGTCACGCAGGCCCAGTTGCGGAAAAAGCGGCGGCACGTGATTGTGGCGCTGATGGCGGTCGCCATGGTCGTCACGCCGACAACCGATCCCTACACCATGCTCCTCATGGCGGCCCCGCTCGTCGCCCTGTACGAAGCGTGTATCTGGATCCTGTGGTACCGCGAACGGAAAGACCGCCGCAAAAGATAGGCCTCGACATCCCGCTGCTGCCGCCCGCCTCCTTTCCCTGCCGATTTCTTGTTGCCTTGACCGCCGGCGGGACTGGCATTATTGGCGCCGACACAGGAGCAGCCTATAGAGAGCAGCAAGTTGGACCTCCAAACCGGCATGGCGCACAACGAGGATTCATCGAGTGGATCCGTTCGGACGGAACTCCACCTGAGTCCGCTGGTAGGAGCCGGTGGTGAATGCACGGTTCAGGTCAATTGCACCCTTGCGCCGAAGCCACGTGGCAACGAAGTCACGCTTTCCGGCACATGCTACCTGCAAGCCAAGGGAGAGGCCGGTCTGATACGTTCATTGCCCCCGGAGAATGCCCGCCAGCAATCTGGACCGTCCGGAGGTGGTTGGGTGCTCGTGCTCACCCACCTTGGCACCCATGCTGAAGCGCAAGATGGAGGTCGACCAGGGACTTCGATGCGA